>DMDF01000125.1 GCA_003446605.1 Anaerolineaceae bacterium | reverse complement strand
TCCCACCCCCACATAACGCCACACCTCGATCCATGATATCCGCAATTAATTCAGGCGGTGTTTTTTCCAGAGTACGCCGCACCAGTTTTACAATGGATTGCAGCGATTCTTGCACAGCTTCCACTATATCCCCCGTGCGCAGCGTAATTGAACGTGGTAAACCTGTTACCTGGTCCTGCCCCTGTACTTCCATTTCCCCTTCCTCCAATCCTTCGCTGGCAGCGCCGATACGTATTTTGACAACCTCCGCACTGAAATGCGAAAGGATAATTCCATAAGTACGGCGAATATAATCAATGATGTCTAGATCCATTTTATTCCCACCACCACGCTCGATCTCGGCAGAAATGATGCTGTTCATCGCCAAGACACCCACCTGATTTGTGCCTCCACCAAGGCAAATGACCATATTCCCTGAAGGTGGCGCGATTGGAAGATCAATACCCAAGGCTGCTGCGAGTGGAGCCTCGATGAGGGATACCTCGCGTCCACCAGCCCCCAATCCAGCTTCGTGAACGGCTCGGCGTTCCACGCTGGTAATTCCATACGGTACGGTGATCATCAGGTTCGGTCTGAACAATAACATCGACCCCACGATCTTGCGGATCTGGTATTTCAAGAAATTTTCGGTGATTTCATATTCAGCGATCACTCCATTTTGGATCGGAAAATAAACCTCAATGGATTCAGGTACTCTGCCGGTCATCTCCTTGGCAGCTTTCCCGACTTCGATCATTTTCCATTCGTCCACCAGAACAGCCACTGCGGTTGGTTCATGCGAAATTATTTGACCATTTTCCACAAAAGCTGTGTTGGTGGTTCCCAGGTCTATTCCTAATCCTCTACTAAAATTCGCCATTCAAATTACCTCAATGCATTTTCAAACGCTGAATTCTAACATATCGCCGCTCTTAAGCGGTGAAATATTGCAGCGCAATACGTAAGCGTTCTTCAAGATCATTCCCTGCATCACGAGGGATGGAAGCAACTGCTTTCTGAGCTTCCGTCAAAGAATAACCCAGACCGACCAGCGCTTGCAGCACATCGGTATCCGAGTCTGGAATAGCTTCCAACCCGTATTCGTGCAACAGCGGCTTGATTTTATCTTTCAGCAACAGCACAATCTTCTTTGCAGTCTTCTCACCGATTCCGGGTACACGGCTGAACACTTCATCCTGTTCTTTCATGACTGCCCTTTGAATAGTTTCCGCAGAAAGTGATGAAAGCATATTCAAACCCAGTTTGGGTCCGATGCCGCTTACGCTGATGATCTGAACGAAGAGATCGCGTTCTTCTATCTTTTCAAAACCGTAAAGGAACATCCCATCTTCGCGCGTAATATGGTGAGTATGCAGAAAAATGGGGCTGCCCTCCTGGGCTGCCGCACAAGTCTCACGGGTGCAGAATATTTTAAAACCAATTCCGCCTGTTTCGACGATCAGGTAATTCTCGTTCTGATATGTTATATTTCCTTTAATCGATGCGATCATTTGCCTTCACCGGATGGTTCTGGTTGAAAATCTCATACATTAAAATTGATGTGGCATTGGCAAGATTAAGTGAATCCACGCTGCCTACCATAGGAATAGTGATCAGGTCCGTGCATAGGTGTACAGCTTGTTCCGTTAAACCTTTTTGTTCGCTGCCCATGAACAGCACCATATCTACAGGATAATTATAGTCGCGATAATCAACAACATCCGCACAGACCGCACCTACCAGCGTTCGTTGCTGTTTCTGCTGCCATCTGCTGAAATCCTCTAGATAGGTTTGTATAATGCTAAGGGTAAAGATAGCTCCCATACTGGCTCGTACGCTGGTAGGATGATAGGCATCAGTTCCCTCCCCAACGAGGAGCATTCCGCTTCCGCCTACTGCATCCAGTGTACGCAGGATTGAACCCAGATTACCAGGATCCTGTACTCCCTCCAGTGCCACCCACAACCCAGTAAGAGACGTATCAGGGAGTAACGATGTGCTGTTTTGGTGAACAACCGCACACAGTCCTTGCGGTCCTTCTTTCAGGCTGATGCTTTCAAATACATCCCGGCTCACCTCAAGAATTGGAATAGCCTGGCTTTCCGCCTTCCGAAGTAAATCTCTACCAAATTCACTTTCCAACAATTCCTCACAAAACACGAATTGTTCAATAGCAGCTTTATGATTCATAGCGCTGGTAATTGGTCGCAGTCCTTCCACATAAAATAAGCCACTCTCGCGGCGGTATTTCTTTTGTGAAAGCTTTCGGATAGCTTTGATATGCTGGTTGGAAGTGCTTGTGATCATCTTAATTCTCAAGAGATGTTAGCTTTGCGCTATGCGCATGGCAAATTGCAACCGCCAGCGCATCTGCCACATCATCCGGTTTGGGAACCTCCTGCAAGTTGAGCAGCATTTTTACCATCTGCTGAACCTGCATTTTTTCTGCCATGCCATATCCAGTCACCGCCAGCTTGACATCCATCGGGTTATATTCAAAGACAGGGATGGATCCTTGCGACAGTGCCAGCATGATCACTCCCCGTGCTTGTCCCACATGCAATGCGGTGCGCACGTTTCGCGAAAAATATAATTTTTCCACTGCGGCACAATCCGGGTGATGGGTTTGCAGCAGTATTGTCAATTTTTCATGCAGGATATTCAAACGTTCTTCTGCGGAAATTTTCGCGGGAGTGCGGATAGCTCCGCACTCCACCATTTTAAGAGTTTTATCAGCTTGTTCAACGATAATCCCGTAACCGGTTATCGCCGTACCGGGATCAATCCCAATAACCAGCATGGATCATTCTTCTTCCATGGCTGCCAGGGCTTCTTCGCTAACCTCCAGGTTTGAGTACACATTCTGGACATCATCCAGATCCTCGATATCCTCGATCAAACGCATAACCTTGAGGGTTTTTTCCTTATCCAGAGCCAGTTCCTGTTTTGGAATCATGCGCAATTCTGCTTCATCAATGGTGATCTTGGCATCCTTCAAAAGATCGCTGATAGTTTTAAAAGTATCAACAGGAGCGAATATCTCAATGTAACCTTCCTCATCCTGCGTGATATCGTTCGCACCACCTTCCAGCGCCAGTTCGAATATTTTATCGAAATCAACGCCTGCCCCTTCGATTCCGAAATAGGCTATGCGATCAAACTGCCAGGAGACTGACCCAACTTCTCCCATGCTGCCCCCTGCGCGGGTAAGGGAATGGCGCAGTTCAGAAACAGTTCGGTTGCGATTCTCGGTAAGGCAATCGATCATCAATGCAATACCGTGTGGACCATAGCCTTCATAGGTGATCTGTTCAATTTCTACGCCATCTTTATCCTCACCGGTACCACGTTTGATGGCACGATCGATATTCTCTTTGGGCATATTAAGCCCGCGGGCACGCTCTATGGTTAAGCGTAAACGGAAGTTAGCTTCCTGATCCCCTCCTCCCTCTCGAGCTGCAATCGAAATCTCACGGGCTAAACGGGTGAAAAGCTGCCCACGCTTGGCATCAGCGGCGCCTTTCTTCCGTTTGATGGTAGACCACTTTGAGTGACCTGACATATTCTTTTCTCCTTTTTTATTCGATAAATGATCTATTATTCCTATGGGAATATTAATTATAGCATCAGGGTACCGGTAACATCCCCAACCATATTTCACCCTTATTAAGGTGGAGGGATGCTGGATTGGGAGGTAACGGCGTTTCGCAAAACACCGATCCCTTCGATCTCCGATTCGAGTACATCCCCATCGCTTATCACACCAACACCTGAGGGTGTTCCGGTCAGAATGATATCCCCTGCATCGAGGGTCATGATGGAGGAGATAAATGCGATTAATTGCGGTACGCTGAAAACCATTTCCTTTGTGGAGGACATCTGGCGCATTTCCCCATTCACACGACAGGTGATCAGCACATCCGAGATGTCCAATTCTGTTTCGATGGCAGGACCCAGCGGGCAAAAGGTATCGAATCCTTTGGAGCGCGTCCATTGGTTATCCCGCTGCTGCAGATCGCGCGCGGTAACATCATTAGCAATGGTGTAACCGAGCACATGCTGCAGTGCCTGCTGCGCACGGATCCAGCGACCGCCTTTCCCTATCACAACGACAAGTTCTACTTCATGTTCAACCTGCTGTGATTGGGGCGGCAGCTGGATCGCCTCACCTGGTCCAATCACCGTGGAAAGGGGTTTTAGAAAAATGATGGGAATTTCGGGAATCTCGACAGACTGTTCTTTGGCATGCAAGGGATAATTACGCCCGATTGCAATGATTTTGCCAGGGTGGATCGGGGCTAACAAATGCACTTGTTTCAGATCATACTCCAGCTCAAGGCGTCGATACACTCCAAGCGGAGAAGCACTCAAAGGACCTACCCTGCCCTCTGATTCCCAGCCGAAAATTGGCTCTTCATTTTTATCGATTTGGTAGCGTACGATGCGCATAAGACTTCGCCTAATTATATCTGGGTTTTGTTTCCAGCGCGACTTTCGTCAACCCCCCTTCGCAGATTAGGATAACTCATGGTAAAATCCAAAAACCCGGGCGGATAGCTCAGTTGGTCAGAGCGCATCTCTTACACAGATG
>DMDF01000118.1 GCA_003446605.1 Anaerolineaceae bacterium | reverse complement strand
AACGGTAACCGCACCGGGTATGTCCATGAGCGATATGACCCAGATCACCCGGCTGGCATTGCTAGCATTGAGTGTATACATCGTTCGCGCCGCTTTGCAGTTTGTGCGCAGTTATATGGCGCACATCGCTGGCTGGGGCGTGGTGGCAGATGTACGTTCTAAACTATACGAACATATCCAGCGCATGTCGCTGCGGTTTTATGAGGATAAACAGACCGGACAGTTGATGTCGCAGCTGATCAATGATACAGGTCTGCTCGAAAACCTGATCGCACATGCCATACCAGATCTGGCAGCTAACGTCCTCATGCTGGTGGGGGTTGTCGCAATCCTCTTCAACATCAACGCCCAGCTGGCTCTCTTGAGTTTGATCCCAGTCCCTTTGATTATCTTGACCATGAAAGCTTTTGATAAATTTGTGCGTCCTGCCTTCCGAGCAAGGCAAAATAAACTAGGGGAACTCAATGCTGCCCTGAACGATAATCTTTCCGGTGTGCGCGAGATCAAGGCATTCGCACGTGAGGAAGCTGAATTGATGCATGTCAACGACCACATCCACCAATATCGTGATTCAAATTTACATGCATTGCGCTTAATGGCGACGTTTCACCCTCTTATCGATTTCGCATCCTCCCTTGGTACTATCGTCTTAATCTATTTTGGTGGAAAATTCATCCTTGGGCAAACGCTTGCGCTGGATGACCTAATAGCTTTCTTTCTTTATCTGGATCTGCTCTACCAGCCCGTGCGAGAATTAAGTCGCGTATGGGAAAGTGTACAACAAGCGCTATCCGGTGCGGAACGCGTCAATGAACTTTTCAAGGAGGCACCCACCATCGTTGAGAAACCGGATGCAATTGTGCTGCCGTTAGAAAGTCCGGGGGAGATCAGCTTCAAAAATGTCAGCTTCCACTACGATAGCGGTACTGCAGTGCTCGAAGATATCAATCTGGATATCCCACACGGCAACGTGGTTGCTCTGGTTGGTCCGACCGGAGTCGGGAAGACAACCATGGTCAACCTCATTCCACGCTTCTATGATGTGTGCGAAGGGTCAATTTCTATTGATGGGGTTGATATCCGTGATCTGACGCTGAAAAGCATCCGCCAGCATATCAGCATCGTACTGCAGAATGTATTCCTGTTTCACGGCACTGTGCGCGAAAATATCCTATTTGGTCGACAGGATGCCAGCGAGGAGGAGATGATTCGCGCAGCCCGGGTTGCGAATGCGCAGGAATTCATTGAACACCTACCTGAAAAATACGACACCTTGATCGGGGAACGAGGGGTAAAACTATCCGGAGGGCAGCGCCAGCGTATCGCCATCGCTCGTGCGGTGCTCAAGGATGCTCCCATCCTGATCCTGGATGAAGCCACCTCATCAGTGGATACGGAAACAGAGCTGCTCATCCAACAGGCACTGGATACATTAATGATCGGGAAAACAGTCATTATCATCGCACACCGCCTTTCCACCATCCGCAGCGCGGATATGATCGTGGTTTTAGAAGGCAGCCACATCGTCGAAAAGGGCAGTCATGCAGAATTGATGAAGCACAATGGACTGTATAAACGATTGATCAATGTACAGGTACAAGAAGAGATAGGATTGAATCAATGAATCGGCAATACCCTTTTGTGAAGACAGGCACCCGGTAGATGATATGAGGAGATCGTAATTTGTAATCCATATTGGAATCAAACAAGATAAGGAGAAATTTTTCTAGAACAGATCTCTCCCCGAATGGCACTTGTTTCCAATTTCTATCATTATCAAAGTCATTCTGTGAATGAACCCACGAAAGTTCATATCCAGAAAACCGCTTTGATGCTGTACGATAATTTCTACAGATCCCTCAAGATTCAATGGTCATTTTCCTATAAAAGAGTGCCTCTTTTAATACCTTCCCGCCAGAATCAGCAAATTCTATGGGTAGTTCTCATATATATCTCTAATCCCGTTAGCCTGATTTATTTTTTATAATATTATTAATAATAATAATTAAAAAGAGAGGTAAAAATGGCATTCAAAACAATAGCTCAATTGTTTGACCTAAGAAATGAAACCGCTATCGTCAGTGGTGGATCAGTGGGGATTGGTAAGAGTATTGTAGATCGATTAAGCGAGGCGGGTGCAGCCGTGGTCATTGCAGATATTGACATTGAACATGGTGAGCAGACGAAAAAGGAATTTGTGGATAAAGGCAGAAAAGTGGAATTCATCAGCACGGATGTCAGCAATCCCGATGATATTGAGAAGGCAGTTGATTTCTCAATACAAAAATATGGCAGCCTCGATATTTTGGTCAACAATGCCGGTATCTTTCCGATCACGCCCGCTCTGGATATAACCGAATCTGCGTGGAAGCGTGTGATGGATATCAACCTCAAAGGTACATTCTTCTTTTCTCAGAAAGCAGCCAACAAGATGATCGAAAAGGGGAAGAGCGGAAAGATCATCAATATCGCCTCCATTGATGCATTTCACCCCACCGGAAATCTGGCGCATTATGACGCTTCCAAGGGCGGTGTCGTGATGATGACCCGCTCACTGGCATTGGAATGGGGAAAATATGGAATTAACGTTAACGCCATTGCACCAGGAGGAATTTTAACGCCAGGAGCGACACAGAGTTCAGCGGAAATGATCAAAGCTTCCGCAATGAAAGCGGAACAGATCACGGAGGTTGGGAAAGCTTTCACGGCGCGCATTCCCCTTGGACACCAGGGTGATCCGGATGAAATTGCCACCGTTGCATTATTCCTGGCTAGCGGAGCAGCCCGCTATATCACCGGAGAGACCATTATCGCGGATGGTGGATACCTGCTCAGTTAAATTGATCCCACCACTGCATGTAGCAATCTGCTGACAAATCTTATAATCAGGAAAGGCTTATAGTAATGTAGGTTTGGAACTTGATTCGATGTAGAGAGGTATCTCAGTCGTTATGCTCCTTCAGCATAGCTCCCCTTCCTGCCCTCCCTATTTTTATATTCATCTAGACGGGGAAATATACTACAGGGAAAATTAAGCGTTTGATAAGGTTTTTTGCGGTAAAATGGCTTGGTTCGATTATTTTTTGTAAGGAAAACAACCATTCATGCCTACAACCCATTTCTGTGTTCACGGACATTTCTACCAGCCGCCGCGCGAAGACCCTTTCACCGGAGAGATTCCCAATGAATACGGCGCCGGTTCCTACAGCAACTGGACGGAACGTATTTTCAATGAATGCTACCAGCCCAATGCCCAGGTCGGGAATTTCCAGAAGATCAGTTTTAACATCGGAGCAACTCTGCTTGTCTGGATGGAAAAGCATCACCCCGAAACCCTGAAAAGCATAATAAAACAGGAAAGCCTGGTATTTCAGCGAACCGGCGTCAGTAATGCCATGGTGCAACCTTATTTTCACCTGATCATGCCGCTTGCTTCTGAGCGTGACCGCAATACCATGATCCGTTGGGGAATCAAGGATTATGAAAAACGCTTTGGTCACGAACCCAAGGGATTGTGGCTACCCGAGACCGCTGTAGATAAAGGAACCCTGCAAGCACTGGCTGATCACGGCATCCAATTCACCATTCTGGCACCCTGGCAAGCAAAGAATCCACAATTAGATACCACTCAACCCTATCGCGTCCAGCTCGACAATAACAAGGAAATCATCGTCTTTTTCTATAATGCTTTCTTGTCAGGAGAGATCAGTTTCAACCCGAGCGCCAGTGAAAACGCGGATACCTTCGTGCATGACTGGTTGCTGCCACAAAGCGAACTTTTACAACGCGGTCATGAACAATTGATCATGGTGGCAACCGATGGGGAATTATATGGGCATCACCAACTTTACCGCGAGAAATTTCTGAGCTATCTGATGGACGGCGCAGTTGAAAAAACAGGTATTGAACATTACTTCCCAGCGTTATGGCTGCGCGATCATACCGTAACCCAAACTGCCGAGATCATGGAAAATACTTCCTGGAGCTGCCATCATGGCATCGAACGCTGGCGCAATGTTTGCGGTGATGCACCCTCCGCCACATGGAAGAAGCCAGTGCGTGATTTTTTAAACGGTCTGGCAGATGCAATCGACACCCTTTACGAAATCCATCTGCGCGACCTTGTCCACGATCCATGGAAGCTGCGTGATGCATACATTGATGTACTACTAGGAACCACCAGTCTGGATGATCTACTGGCATCCCATGCCATCACAACCTTGGATTCAACCCAACAATCATTTGTGACAACATTGCTGGAAGCACAATTCGACCGTTTACGGATGTTCTCATCCGATGCATGGTTCTTTTATGATCTCGACCGTATTGAAACGTTAAACACCCTCAAATATGCTGCGCATGCAACAGGTCTGGTAGAACTGGCAACCGGCATCAATCCTGCGTATGGATCGATCGATATTCTGGCAAGGGCACACAGCGAAGTATCCAGTCTAACCGGGGATGTTGCCTTTTTGGGGTATTTGAAAAAGTTTGAAATGCTGCGGCAGAAGAAATGATGCGCTATTCTAGATATTCTATAAACCGATCGAGATCATAGCCAGATTGTTCAGCTTTTTCGAGGAATGATAGGATAATGCCTGCCATCCGTCCCAATCGGACCATTGCGCGTTTGGTACCCAGATTATTCACCTGGAGTACTTCCACTGCACCCTCAAATGCAAACAGAGCAAAAGCAGTCTTTGCATTCTGGGCATTAATCCACGTTCTGTCATTAAAGGTATTGACCTGTAAGAATTCCTGCACAGTACGATCCTGAACCCAATTCCTGAAGAAATTCGCGGGAGTTTGACGACCTACCTTACGCAGCCATCCATCCATATGGAAAAGGAGTGTGATATCATGCGTCACAGCGGAAGATGATTGCACTGTTATATTTCCATCCCGTAATGTGGATTCGATCAAAGAAAAGACACGCCAGCTTTCCAGCAACGTAAAAAACCTATCGATTGGAAGATTTAAAGCCTGTCGCAGGCAATCCAGATAGCACCAATAGATATGTGCCAGCCAGCGGTCAGGGGAAGTATCTTCCCGTAGCCATGCAACAAGGGCAACCACATCTTGCGGTGTGGGGTTCAATGTCGCTTGATCCAACCCTTCAAATTGGTAAATAACACGCATCTTTTTTCTAAAGGTTGTACATATTTCAACCATGTCGGGATTTAGCCCAAGCAGCGAAACCGCACCGCGAACCAGGTTCCCCAGGCGGTGCTCCGCTTCGTTCAGGAATGCATCTCCAGGCAATGACCCGGGATTACGCGGTTTTTGATCGAGTAGATACTTGATATAGCCAGGGTTGACAATATCACGGAGCGGCTGCAAGACCGCCTTCAAAGGTAGCTCCCACTGTAGAGCATGAATGTCAGACACTCCGCGACCATTAAGGTGTTCATGCACTTGCCGCCAGCTGCCCTGTTCATCGTCTTCCACGATTTGAAAACCCATGAAGACATGCGCCCGATAGGCATCCAGCTGGATATACAGTCCTTTCTGCGCAATCGCGTGTGCATTGCGGATATATTCCAACCCTGAAAGACGATCCCTGAAAAGAATGTAAGTGCTTTTTCTGTCCGGCAAATCCAAACCCGCACGCAAATCAACCTGACGCTGTTCCCCGCTTTTCTTATCCATGAAAGCTGCACTGGTTCGCACCCACCCAGATGTATCTCCAAAATGATTGTGATAAACTACCAGCGAGCGTTCTTCCCCATAGCGATTAGAATAGGCAAATACATTCTCATCCACAAAACCATCTGTGTTATAAAAATCGTACAGGTAAAACTGTTCAACATTGGCAAAAAGATAACGTTGTTTGAGAAGAGGAAAGATCTGCCAGGTATGGCGCTCGATTAACTGCTGGTCGGGCTGCTCATCCCAATAAGCCCGTTTATATTCCATGCCGTACTTTTCACGCAATCCCTCGACCTGCCCATGCCCGAACATGGGCAACCCCGGCATGGTAGCCATCAAGGTACAGATACCAAAATATTTATCCCCTTTACCGAATTGAGTAACTGCACTTTCTTCATCAGGGTTATTCATGAAATTGACAAAACGTTTCAATATCTCTGGATCAAATTCAAGTGTGTTCTTCATAACCTGACGATATTTGGAATTATCCTCATCGCGCAGCAGATTCATGAAAGCAGAATTATACACACGATGCATGCCCAGTGTGCGCACAAAATACCCCTCCATCAACCAGAATGCTTCTGCCAGCAGCAAAGTATCCGGTGCTTCCGCCGCAACGCGATCCACCACCTCGCGCCAAAATTCCTGCGGAATGTACTGATCAAATATCTCCTGTGAGAGGTTGAAATCACTGCGCGAGGGAATATCGCAGCCGCCACCGGGCAGTGGATACCACAAACGCTGGTAGTGTCGTTTTGCCAGCGTCATGGCGGCATCAAAACGAATGATCGGGAAACGGTGTGCGACATCCAGAATAGTTTTAATGACTGCCTCGCGCACGTTCGGATCGAGATAGTTAAGCTGCGCAGTATCATTCCACGGCATGCTGGTTCCATCGTTCCCATGGTAAATATAATGGGTTCTA
>DMDF01000174.1 GCA_003446605.1 Anaerolineaceae bacterium | reverse complement strand
GTTAGTTTCACCGGGATAGTATTTCAATTCATGCCCTGGACGATGCGGGTCAGCGACGACGATCGCCAGGTCTGGTTTGTAAAAGGAAATATCATTATTGCCGCCATCCCACAGAATGACATCTACTTCCTTTTCAGCTTCACGCAGAATTGCCTCATAGTCCACTCCGGCGAAAACCACAACGCCATTGTCAATGTGAGGCTCATATTCCTCGCGCTCTTCAATGGTGCATTCATGCTTATCTAGATCGGCATAGGTTGCGAAGCGTTGAACTTTTTGTTTCGCCAGGTCACCATAAGGCATGGGGTGCCGAATGGCAGCCACTTTGTAACCCATCTCAATCATTAACTTGGAAACACGCCGCGTTGTCTGGCTTTTTCCGCAACCCGTTCGCACAGCGCAAACCGATATCACTGGCTTGGTTGATTTCAGTTGGGTTGCTTTGGCTCCCATCAAACGGAAATCCGCGCCACAGGCATTGACGAGTGAGGCTTTATGCATCACATATTCATGCGGTACATCACTGTAAGCGAAAACCACCTGGTCAACATCATATTCCTCGATCAGTTTTGGTAGATCACTTTCTGGATAGATCGGAACTCCCTTCGGATATAAAGATCCGGATAATTCCGGTGGGTATTTTCTTCCTTCAATATTGGGGATCTGGGTTGCGGTAAATGCAACCACTTCGTAATCCTCATTATTACGGAAGTACACATTGAAGTTGTGGAAGTCACGTCCTGCTGCTCCCATGATGATTGTTCGCGTTTTTCGCATACAACTCTCCTTTTATTCAAATTTACATGATTTCAGGGACTTGGATACCTAACAACCCAAGACTATTAATAATAGTCTGTTTCGTGGCTGCCACTAATCTTAATCGGAAGGTACGAACCTCATCTTTCGCCGAAAGCACGGGGCAGTGGGTGTAGAAATCGTTGAACGCCTTCGCCAGATCGTAAGCATAATTTGCGATCACCAAAGGTTTAAGATCACGCCCCGCCTTTTCCACTTCCTGTGGGAAACGAGAAATGAGATCGACTAATACAATTTCCTTTTCTTCAAGATCGCTTGGATTACTCCATCCGCTTGGAATTTGATATTGCACTTTTCGCAAAATACTGTTGGCACGAACCGCAGCATACTGTATATATGGTGCAGCCTGCCCGTTGACATCCAGGGCAGTTTCCCAATCAAAGGTAACGATTTTGGTGTTATCACGAGATAGTAAAGAATATTTGATGGAACCTAAAGCAATCATGCGGGCGATTTGCTGTTTATCTTCGAGACCCAGTTCAGGATTTTTCTTATCAACAATTTCCATCGCACGCTTTTCGGCTTCGCGAATCAGATCCTCTAGCAGCACAACCGTCCCTTCGCGAGATGCAAGGGTGACATTACCGGGTAAATTGACGATCTCATAAGCAAGATGCTGGCACTGTTTCGCCCATTCATATCCTAACAATTCCAGCACTTTGAAGATCTGCTTCAGGTAAAGTGACTGGCGCACATCCACCACATAAATGGAACGATCTAATTTGTATTCTTCAAACTTTTTCACCGCCAGGGGAATATCTTTGGTTGCATAGAGAGAAGTTCCATCTGAGCGCAATAGAACCAGAACACGATACTCTTCCTTTGTTCCCAGCAGAGCATCCAGATCAATAATGACTGCTCCCCCCGGTCTTTCGTCTTTGGCAAGTCCTTTCTCGATCAATTCCTCAACAAAAGCTTTTCCGACATGCTCTACTTCGCTTTCAAAATAGAGCCGGTCAAAATGGATTCCTAGAATTTCATAAAGCCGCTCAAATGCATCTAGAGACCACTGGCGGGTTTCTTTCCACAGCGCAATGATCTCCGGATCGTGATTATCCCATGCTTGGAAATAACGGCGGATAGCCTCTTCATTTTCTTCGGATTCTTCTCGCCTTTTTACTGCCTCTGCGTACAGTTCCCCGATCCAGCTGATAGCATTTTCCGCGGGGGGTGTTTCCCCTTCGTGGAAATTTTCATAGTTCCACAACCAGGTGATCACATGCAGCCCAATATCGCCCAGATAATTGGCGCGGATCACTGTATTTCCGTTGAACTCCAGAATGTTAGATACGGATGCACCCAGCACGATATTGCGCAGGTGCCCCACATGGAACGCTTTATGCGTGTTAGGTTGTGAGAATTCCACCATGACTGTTTCATCGATAGGTGGATGAGAACCATAAAGCTGTTTTTCTTCAAGCACTTTCTCCACAACCATCTGTGAGAAACTCTTAGATGCAAAATAGATATTCAAATACCCCTTGACCGCTTCGCATTTCTCGAATTCTGTTCCAATGTCAAGTTTGCTTGCTATCATCTCAGCCAGCTCAGCCGCGCGATGTGCAACGTTGCCCTTCTTACCAGAACGAGTCTCTTGCGCAGCTATTTGAAAAAAGGATGTGGAAATTCCCCAATGCCCACTGAATGGGATCAAACTCCACTGCAGGGTACTATTTTCTAATCCTTCCTGCTTCAGGATAGGATTGATCTGCTCTTCGATTTGTATTTTATATCTATCAAACATAGGTCCTTATAAAATGAAAAGCGGGAGAATTGCCCTCCCGCATTCAACTCGCAGAAATCATAGTACGTGAATAAAAAGATTATTTCTCGAGGGCAACTAATTGTTTCATCAACCGGCTTTTGCGACGTGCTGCATTGTTCTTGTGAATGACGCCTTTGCTGGCAGCTTTATCCAGAGCTTTAACAGCTTCCAGCACTCTCGTTTTTGCTTCTTCTTTTTCATCGGAAGCAATCGCTACACGTGCTTTTTTAACCATGGTACGTGCTTCACCGCGGAAGACTCGATTTTGAAGTCGCCGTTTTTCATTTTGTTTATTGCGTTTAATAGCAGATTTAATATTTGCCAACCTGACCTCCAAAATAACTAACTTGCAAGGCTCGATTTTACTAGACAGTCCCCTTTTTGTCCAGCTGGAAAAGGAGCTCGTGTGTGAGCTCCTTCGTTTTATTTGTCCTGCAAGACCGCCAGACCGGGCAGTTCGATCCCTTCTAACATCTCTAAGGATGCCCCACCCCCGGTGGAAATATGCGAGATTTTATCTGCTAGCCCTGATTTATTTACCGCCGAAACAGAATCCCCGCCACCGATGATACTAACTGCACCGCTTTCAGCAACTGCTTTTGCTATGGCAAAAGTACCTTTTGCGAAATTGGGGAATTCGAACACGCCCATCGGACCGTTCCATACTACGGTTTTTGCGCCGGCAATTTCTTTGGCATACGCAGTCACCGTTTCGGGACCAATATCCAGAATCCTCCATCCATCCGGAACAGGACCGGTCGGCATGGTCTTTTGAGTAGCATCATCTTCAAACTTATCCGCAATCACCATATCAACTGGCAAGCGTAATTTATTCGAACCCTGCTCAACCAGTTCGCGTGCCACATCCAGCACATCATCTTCCACCAGTGAGTCACCCACTGGATACCCTTGCGCTTTAAAGAAGGTATTTGCCATACCGCCACCGATCAAGACCTGATCTGCTTTTTGCAACAGATTGCGGATCACGCCGATTTTATCACTTACTTTAGCACCGCCCAGAATTGCGATGAATGGTCGTTCAGGATCCTCAATTACCTGACCCAGGTATTGAATTTCTTTCTCCATCAAGAATCCAGCTACAGCTGGTAAATAATCAGCTATTCCCGCGGTGGATGCATGGGCACGGTGAGCAGACCCGAAAGCATCATTCACGAAGATATCCGCCAAACTGGCAAGTTCTTTCGCCATTGCAGGATCGTTTTTCTTTTCTTCCGCATGGAAACGGGTATTTTCTAACACCAGCACCTGTCCATTCTCCAAAGCCTGTGCTGCTTTCTCCGCCACCGGTCCAATGCAATCTTCTGCAAACAGAACTTTCTGCGGAATTAAAGTACCCAGATATTCAGCCACCGGTTTGAGGCTGTATTGCAGGTCCACACAATCCTTTGGTCGTCCCAGGTGAGAACATAGGATCACAGCTGCGTTTTTATCCAGCAGATATTCTATAGTGGGAAGTGCTGCCCGGATGCGGGTATCATCACTCACTACACCATCCTTGATAGGAACATTGAAATCTACACGGACCAACACTTTTTTATTCGTTACATCAATATCTTTGATTGTTTTTTTAGCGAACATGGCTTCCTCTCATTTCAAGATATAAAAAAGGCATAATCAGTGGGGGTTTCTCAGCCGATTATGCCTATCTTTTTTAGACCTGTATAGTTTTAGAGATCTTTAGCAATTTTCGCAGCCAGATCTGCGGTGCGGCATGAGTAACCCCATTCATTGTCATACCAAGTTACGACCTTGACCATTGTACCGCCCATGACCATGGTAGATTCCCCGTCAATGATGGAAGAGCGCGAATCGCCTTTGAAATCCATCGAAACCAGTGGCTCATCACAGAATCCCAGAATACCTTTCAATTTACCCTCAGCAGCTTCCTTGAAAGCGGCAGTCAATTCCTCCACAGAGGTCGGTTTTTCAACATTTACCACAAAATCAACGATGGACACAGTGGGGGTAGGAACACGCAGCGCCATACCATCAAATTTTCCCTTCAGATCAGGAATGACCAGGGCAATTGCTTTCGCAGCTCCTGTTGTGGTTGGGATGATATTCAAGGCAGCTGCGCGTGCTCTGCGTAGATCTTTGTGAGCCAGATCCAGGATCTTCTGGTCATTGGTGTAAGAATGGATGGTGGTCATCATACCGCGTGTAACATGCCAGTTGTCATGCACAATTTTCACAGCCGGTGCCAAACAGTTGGTCGTGCAGGAAGCATTGGATAAAACATGATGCTTGGCAGGATCATAAAGATCATCATTCACACCCAGAACGATGGTGATGTCTTCATTCTTCGCGGGAGCGGAAATAATAACTTTCTTTGCCCCACCTTTTTCAATATGGGCACCCGCACCAGGTTTCCCCTTGGCAGGATCGCCTAATTTATCGCGAAATACACCGGTTGATTCGATGACGATATCCACACCCAGATCTTTCCAGGGCAGGTTGCCTGGATCCTTTTCAGCCAGAACTTTGATCGGTTTACCATCGATTACAATTGAGTTTCCATCAACTTCAACTGTTCCGGGATAAATTCCATAGTTTGAATCGTATTTGAATAAATGAGCATTGGTTGCTGCATCGAAGAGATCATTAACCGCGACGACTTCTAGTTCATCTCCGTGACGTTCTTTGATTGCCTTCAATACTTGACGACCAATGCGACCAAAACCATTAATTCCAACTTTTACTGCCATGATCGTATTCCTCCAAGATTTTTTTGAATTTTACCACGCCCTCATTTTTTAATGAGGAGCATTTAGGTTTTATTAAGGGGTCCGGTTTTCGCTTCCAGTAAATCCATGACGACTTCAGCCAATTTTTGATTGGAATGACGCCAGGGGACATCTTTATCAGCTAAAGAAGCATAATAAATGGAGTATTGCTCTTCCAATTCGGCATCGGGCAACACCCATTCCACCCCTTTGGGTAATTTGGGGTCAAAATTGTTATTGCAGATGATCACATCAAAATGGATATTTTCCAGGTGTTGTTCGATCACTTTAATGTGGTCAATACAGCGATAGCCATCCGTTTCACCATGTTCATTTGCTACATTACAGATAAAGAATTTCATCGCTTTGCTGGAATTGATCGCTTCCGCAAGACCGGGTACCAGTAAGTTGGGCAGGATGCTGGTATAGAGGCTTCCCGGTCCTATAACAATTAGGTTAGCATTTAGAATAGCTTGTACTGCGGGGGGATAGGGTAGTGGATTGCTG
Organism: Anaerolineaceae bacterium; assembly: GCA_003446605.1. Taxonomy (GTDB): domain Bacteria; phylum Chloroflexota; class Anaerolineae; order Anaerolineales; family Anaerolineaceae; genus UBA4781. The sequence goes on along the minus strand of DMDF01000174.1, from coordinate 37,270 downwards.
GGTTCGATCCACAAGCGCTTGATCTTCCCCTCAGTGAGCGCGATGCGGCTCTCTCCAGTCACATTAACGACCTGTTGCGTATCTTTGGATTCGATCTCTGCCACCAGATTGACATCAAGCAGCGTGGAAGGCAGCACCCTCCCACGAATAGCCAGAACCCGTCCCGATTCTGCCACAGCTTCCTCAAATGACCCGGTAATATCAGCAAGAGCACTGATAAAAAGATTTCCCAGCGAGTGACCATTCACTCCAGCGCGTTCTCCAAAACGATACTGAAACACCTGAGTCAGCAGCTCTTCGTCGTTTGATAGGGCTATAAGGCAGTTGCGGATATCACCTGGTGGTAAGATGCCAAGGCTCTGGCGAAGTTGACCTGACGAACCGCCATCATCTGCGACCGTCACCACCGCTGTTAGGTTGTGGGAATACTGCTTAAGTCCGCGCAGTAAAGTTGATAATCCGGTACCGCCTCCGATAGCGACTACTCTCGGTCCCTTATCTTTTTTCTTGTAGCTTGACAAGGTATCAAGCACCATGGTGCCAGGTTTAATGAATGGTCTTATCAAAGCTTGATAAAAACGCAAAAATCCATAAACACTCAACGCCAAGCCGATGATACAAATTACAATTCGCAGCCAAACCGAATTTTGTAGACGGAAGGGCAGGTTTCCCATCGGAATAGCATTACGAGCATGAATTTCAAGGGAAATAAAGAACGCAAAACATAAAAGTCCGATCATGAAAAGTAGCAGCCAGCGTTTTACCCCGATTCCCGGCTTCAACCATCGCAGGATCCGTTTCCTGGATATCCGAGCTCTTTTTTTAACCGTAGTAGAAAGATCACCCATTAGATTGCATGATAGCAGTGATTTTTACGTTCGTCAACTTGTTCTGTTAGAAAAAAAGTATAATGATCTCCATGAAAACCATCCTTTCTTTTGACATCGGTGGAACAAATATCCGTGCTGGGCTTTTTAATGAAAAATCGAATAAGCCCATTTATCAAAAAAAAGTAAAAACGAGCGGTCAAAACCGCACTCCTTTAGAAAATATCATCGCGTTGATTGATGAGATTCAGACAGATCATCCCCAACTGGATGCTATCAGCCTGGCGGTACCTGGAAATGTAGATGACAAGAAAGGGATTATTATTCAAGCACCAAATGTGGGCGGCTGGAAAAATATTCCCCTGCGCCAGATCATTCAGGACCGTTTCAATATCACACCTTCCATCGAAAATGACGCCAGTATGGCAGCCTATGGAGAATGGAAGCATGGCGCAGGCAAAAACCATCAGTACATTTTTTATATGACCATCAGCACCGGCATTGGTGCTGCTGTGATTGACGATGGGCATCTGATCACCGGTTTTCGCGGGTTGGGTACCGAAAAAGGACACATGACCATTCTGGATGGCGGACCTGTTTGTTCCTGTGGAAAGCGAGGACATCTTGAAGCTCTGGCATCCGGACCAGGCATCGCTGCCTATGTGCATAAAAAGATGGCTGAAGGTGTTCCGACCAGCCTTCCTGATGATTCCAAACCCACTGCCGAACTGATCGCCAGTGCCGCAAAGAATGGAGATCAACTTTCCATCGATGCATTTCAGATGGCTGGCTACTATCTGGGTGTGGGCATCGCTAATTACCTGCACATCTTCAATCCCTCTTGTATCATTTTAGGGGGTGGTGTGTCCTTCAGTGGCAATATCCTTATGGAACCTTTGATGGCTTCATTAAAGGAACATGTCATCAGCCAAGAATACTTGAAGGAAGTTGAGATCACTCCCGCTCAACTCGGCGATGATGCAGGCTTGATCGGCGCTTTTCAGTGGAGTATGGATCACCTGTAGTTTTTGAGATAAGGATTTCCGTTTACGAATTTGCGGTAGAAGATAATTCCCAAAAACCTCTACTACCGATACAATTACCCAAAATCATTCCGAAGGGGTACTGTTATGCGCATAAATCCAGGGCCAATTTCTGAAAGTCTTATCGAACGAGATAAGAAGGTCATCTCATCTTCTTATCCACGTGGTTATCCATTTGTCATGGACCACGGAAAAGGCGTTGAAGTATGGGATGCGGATGGAAGACGTTATCTGGATTTTGCCGCAGGCATCGCGGTCAATTCCACCGGACACTCCCACCCGGAAGTGGTAGCTGCCATCACTGAACAAGCACAGAAATTTATTCACATCTCTTCGGATTTTTATCACGAGAAGTGGATTCAATTAGCAGAAAAATTAGATGAAATTTCGCCATTTCATCTGCCGGCTATTTCCTTCATGGCAAATTCTGGTTCAGAAGCAGTGGAAAGCGCCTTGAAATTAGCCAAGTACTATACTGAGCGCTCGCAATTCATAGGGTTCCTCGGTGGCTTTCATGGTCGCACAGCAGGTTCATTATCCATGACTGCCTCAAAGCTGATCTACCACCGCTCATTTTACCCCCTCATGAATGGTGTTACCCATGTACCCTTTCCAAATCCATACCGCCCATTGCTTCAAATGAATGCGGGCGAAAATACGGCGGATGCGGTTATTCGTTATATGGAAGAGGTAGTTTTCCATAAGCTGCTCCCACCCACAGAGGTGGCTGGCATCCTGATAGAGCCTATCCAGGGTGAGGGTGGCTACATCTATCCGCCCGATAATTTTCTGCCCGCGCTACGCCAACTCTGTGATAAATATGGCATCCTACTCATCGCCGATGAGGTTCAATCAGGCATGGGACGCACCGGTAAATGGTGGGCTATTGATCATTATGGCGTCGAACCTGATATCCTCTGCATCGCAAAAGGCATTGCTTCCGGCGTGCCCATGGGAGTGATGATGGCAAAAGCAGAATTGATGACCTGGCCCAGTGGCTCACATGGAAACACCTTCGGTGGTAATCCGCTTGCGTGTGCGGCTGCGTTGAAAACGATTGAATTGATCGAGACCCAGTACCTTGAAAATGCTCAAAAAATGGGGAAGATCGCCCTTGAAATGCTTCAGGACATGCAAAATGACCATCCCAGTATCGGAGATGTTCGCGGGAAAGGGTTGATGATCGGCGTCGAATTTGTTAAGGATAGGCAAACCAAAGAACCTGCCGTTGATCTTCGCAATGAGGTTGTAGACCAGTGTTTCAGCAAGGGGCTGCTCACATTGGGTTGTGGTGACAGCACCATCCGCATTACCCCTCCCCTTTGCATCACAGAACAGGAAATAAGAGAAGGATTAGAAATCTTTTCTGCGGCTATAAAAGAGGCGGAATCTCATTTATAATCTTTTCATATTATAAAGTATGGAAAGATGATGTTTCCTGATTTTCGAGTTCGGCAGCGAGATTATTTACTGGAGATTTCCAAAGCATTGACCCAGGAATTAGACCTGGATGTTTTGTTGAATTTGATTTTAAAATATGCCATCGAGATGCTCAGCGGGCACGCTGGCTTGATAGCGCTGCGCTCTGAAGGAAAGGGATGGCAGATTCGTGTATCGGAGGGGATTTCACCTGATTTTCTTTCCCATATGGAGCCTTTTCTTAAACAGATCCCCGATGATCAGGATCCAGAAAAATTTGAAGTTCCCGAAGTCAACCGCATCCTTAACGAGATCACATTTTCCGCCACGCTTGGTTTATTAAGTGGAGTAGGCTTACCTCTGGTTACGCAAAAAACAGTGGTGGGTTTGATCTTCATTTTCCGCAGCTATGCCGGTCTTTTCACTAGTAATGATCGAGCCCTGCTGAACAGTTTTGCTAACCAGGCTGCAATCGCGGTTCAAAATGCCCAGCTTTATGCCATCGTCAATCGCAGCAAGCAGCGCCTGGATGCAATTTTTGATTCCGCAGCCGATGGTATTTTGCTGCTTAACTCCAAGCAGGTTATCGAGCGCTGTAATCCTGCTTTCTCGCGCTTGGTTTCCAAATCGCCAGAAAATGTTCATGGAAAACCACATGACCAGATTGTACGCCTTGATAAAACCACCGAGGATATTACCCTTGAAAAAGCCATAGCCGGTGGCTGGCCATTAACACCACACGCTCAACTCTATGTGGAGGGAGATCTCATCCGTGATGGATTACCTTCCCTTCCTATTGGCATCACCTACGCCCCCATGCTCTCGGATAGTAATAAATTGACTAATATTATCGCCACCTTTCGCGATATCACCAATTTCCGAAAAGCAGATGAAGCGAAAACCACTTTCATCTCCATCGTAAGCCATGAATTGAAAACACCGGTTGCCCTTATTAAGGGGTATGTGTGTACCCTCAATCGCAAGGATGTGGAATGGGATAGTGAATTTGTGGATGAAAGTCTGAAGATCATTGAGGAAGAAGCCGATCACCTCAATGAATTAATCGAGAACTTGTTGGATGCTACTCGCCTGCAATCAGGTAGCTTTGCTATCCAGAAAACAGATATTTCCATCCCCAATATGGCACACAGATTGGTAGGAAGATTCCAGACTCAAACGGATAAACATACCTTCAAGATCAACTTTCCTGAAGATTTCCCCTCCATCCTAGCGGATGATACCCGCATTGAACAGGTTCTTACGAATTTGATTTCGAATGCTATTAAATATTCTGAAAAGGGAGAGATCACTATCAGTGGGGAAGCCCGTCGTGATAAAATTATTATTTGTGTGAGTGATGAAGGACCAGGAGTTGCTCCCCAGGATCTTCCTTTTGTTTTTGACCGTTTTTATCGCTCCTCGGATGCAGCTCGTAAGACAAAGGGAGCCGGATTGGGGTTATATCTCACCAAACAGATCATCGAAGCTCACCGGGGAAAGATATGGATAGATACCGAGAGAGATAAAGGTGCCAGATTTTGTTTTTCTCTCCCACGAAATGATTAATAAAAACATGAAAAATATATTTTGCTGTCAAGAAAGAAAGGAATTCTATTACCATGCCTAAAACGCAAGTTGCTTGCCCACAGTGTCATCAACCGAATATCGTTGAAATTCAGCAGATCTTCGACCAGAGTCAGGACCCAACCGCAAAACAAAAATTATTGAATGGTGCCGTCAATGTCATCCAATGCCCCACCTGTGGCTACAGCGGGATGATCGGAACTCCCATCGTATATCACGATCCGGAAAAAGAGCTGCTGCTGACATTTTTCCCACCGGAAAGCAATATCCCATTAAATGAACAGGAAAAACAGTTAGGACCCCTCATCAATAAAGTGATCGATAGTTTACCCCCTGAAAAACGCAAAGCCTACGTGCTGCAGCCGCAATCAATGTTGACGTTCCAGACGTTAATTGAGAAGATCCTCGAAGCAGATGGGATCACCAAAGAAATGATCGAAGATCAGCAGAAAAAAATCCGTCTCATACAGCGTCTCTTGACTATTCCAGATGCAGAATTAGAGATAACCATTGAACAAGAAAAAGATCAATTTGACATGCCATTCTTTGCTCTTTTCTCACGTCTGATGCAATCTGCCGTCGCGCAGAAAGACAACCAAGCCGTGAAAAAACTGGAACAGGTCCAAAATATTCTCTTTGAAAAAACCGAAACCGGAAAAGAACTGTACAAATCCTCCCAGCAAACGCAACAAGCACTCAAAGCGCTGCAAGAAGCAGGGAAAGATGGTGGCTTGACCAGAGAAAAATTACTGGATGTGATCCTGAATGCAAAAAGCGATACAGAAATAGCCACCATTGTCAGCCTGGCAAGAAACGGGATGGATTATACCTTTTTCCAATTGCTCAGCCAGAAAATTGATGATGCAACGGAGAAAGAAAAAACACGCTTAACCGAACTGCGTGAAAAATTGCTCGATCTCACCAGTGAAATTGATAAACATGTTCAGGAAGAGTATTCCCAAACCAAACGACTGCTAGATAAGATCATCCAAGCGCAAGATATTGAAGCAGAGACCGAAAAGAATTTGGAGAATATCACCGAATTATTCCTGCAGGTTGTCGAAGACGAAATTGCGAATGCCAGAAAGCAAGCCGACCTCGATCGCATTCAAAAGCTCGAACGCGTGATGATAGTCATCCAAAAAGCCATGGAACCCCCGGCTGAAGTGAAGCTTATTGAAGATATGCTGGCACTCCAAGATCAAGCAGCACTGGATGCTTTCCTGGAGGAACATCAGGATAAGATCACGCCGGAATTCATCCAATTATTGAACAGCATCATCTCGCAAGCCGGAAATGAAAATGAAGGTGATGAAAACTTGCAGGAAATTAAGGATCTGTACCAAAAAGTGCTGCGTTTCTCGATGAAGAAAAATCTATCTGGAAAATAAAGATCACTGCACCGGGTTATTAAGCCTAAACCCATAACCCCGTACAGTTTCGATAAATTCGAAATCTTTTTCAATTTCAGCGAGGCGATAGCGCAAGCGTCTCACCAGAGCGTCGATCGCCTCGTTGGATATTCCCTCTCCACTTGATTCCGCCCAAACACACGCTACGATCTCGCTGCGCGTTACGATACAGCCCATATTCTCATATAAACACTTTAACAGCGTGAATTGCTGGATGGAAAGAGGAGGATCAATCTTCTGTTCCTTGACCCACACGGTATCATTTTCTTTATCGATATACAGCACCCGGTATGCCTGTTCTTCGGAAAGAGGAATGGTTGCATCAGATGAGATATACAAGAACTCCTGGATCAGTGCAATCTGAATAACATCACCTTCATGCAGCTGGGTAACTTCATGGATGCGTTTATGATTGATATAGGTCCCATTTTTACTTTGCAGGTCCTCAATATACAATCCATTATCCATGAAAAAAACCCTGGCGTGCCTTCGCGAGACTTGCCGGTCTTCAATCACTACTTCACAGCATGCATCTCTCCCTAAAACCAATTCCTGCTCGATCAGCCATTGCTTGCTGTTGAGCAAGCCATTTTGAGCAATAAGTAAAGCGGTACCGTTTCTTTTTTCCATACTTTATATATAATAATACATTCATTCAAGGCGTATAATCTTTAATCAGGAAAAAACATGGCGATATCCAGAAAACCAGGAGAAATTTTACAGAACCGCTATCTGATCAAGAAGATCATCGGTCGTGGAGGTATGGGCAGCGTGTACCTTGCCGATGATACCCTGCTTGAAGGACGTAAATGCGCCCTGAAAGAAGTGGAATACGACCGTTCGTTGGACAACATTCTGATCAAAGAAGCGCAGGGGCAATTCATGCGTGAAGCGACCATCCTGGCACGCCTTGACCATCCCAACCTGCCGAAGGTTTCTGATTTCTTTTCCATTGAATCATGCGATTACCTTGTGATGGATTATGTACCAGGTGAAGACATACGCACGCTTATTCTTCAGGCAAAACACGAAGAGAAGTTCCTCCCCATTTCCGATATTCGTAATTGGGCACAGCAGCTGGGAGATGCGCTCAGCTTTCTCCACAGCCAAGAACCTCCCATTGTGCATCGCGATATAAAACCCAGCAACCTTAAAATCACTCCTAGCGGCTTACTGAAACTGGTGGATTTTGGTCTGGTCAAAATCATGGTACCTGATGATGTGACCATCACCGTTATACAAGGGCAGGGTACTGCTATCTACACACCCCTCGAGCAATATGGCGGGGATGGCATCCATACCGACATCCGTAGCGATATTTATTCCTTTGGCGCCACGCTCTATCACCTCACCACTAATGTACAACCTCCTGACGCGCGTGAACGTTTCCTCAACCCCAATAAACTCACCCTCCCCAGCGAGATCAATCCTGCCATTTCATCACAGATTGAAAAAGCCATCTTATGGGCGCTTGAATTGCACCCGGATGACCGCCCTCAAACTGTGAAACAATTTACCGATGCATTGCTGGGGAACACCAAACAGTTAGCAGAAAAGGTCTATCCTCGCATTGATTACAACCGCTTCTCTTCAAACAAGACCGTAAAAACATTGTTCTGGATTTCAGCTAGTCTTGCTTTTATCAGCTTTTTGATCAGTTTTTTTGCCTGAGCTTTCTTTGGCTTTCCTCAGTCGTATAGCTTGTGATAGAATTCCTGCTCCTCCACCAATACCGGTCAGCAAGCTAACCCAAATGATCAACCTCCCAAGTTCCAGCAGGTTTGTGCGTGCGAAACTCCCCGGCAGCTCAAACTGGAACCATATCAGGCATACATACCCCGTAATAATGGCAAATAAACCAATAGTTGTACCGCCCAGCAGGGAGAAATAACGCTGGGTGAGCAAATAGAATACATAAGCAATTCCTAATATTGCCAATGTTGCCAGGAACCATTGCAGTGTCCCCGGGAGTGGGCTGACCTCTTCTTCCTCGATTACTTCTTCTGTTTCTTCAGAATTGTCCTGGTTAATAATCTGGTTTGGATTGATGATGGTTGGCGCAGGTGTGGGGGTGATTTCACTGACTACACCTCCTTCTTCACTGGTGATATCCAACAGGAAGATCTCTGAATTCTTTGCCGGGTCGCTTTGCGCTCGAATTTCCACCCTGCCGAAGGATTGCAGCAAATAAGACATGGTCGCAACCCCATTTTTTGTTTCACTTTCAGCAATGGTAGATTGTTCGATCTCACCGACATGATCAACCATGAAATATACCACCGTCCCATCCGGTACAGGTAGCCCATTCCGATCCAGAATGATACCTGTTTTAATGGGCAATGCATCTCCAACCCGGAAGAGCAAGTTTTCAATCCCCATTAGCTCACTTTCCGCACGCTTCGCTTCAGGCATATTTTCCACATCCACTTCCAGGCTGATGATCTGGTCGGGATCGGGATAGGTCATCTCGATCAGGTCATAACCAACAACAGGGATGGATACGGGAGCATGTCCCTTAGGAACAATCTCTTGAAAAAGCAAACGAGCAGCAGTATCAATAAAAGCTGAAGTTTTGCTGTAAAGACAGTAATAAGCATCAATATAAGTCAGATCGGTCGCATCCAGATAGAAAGGATCATTGAATGCAAAAACGATCACTTTTTTATCCCGTAGCAAGTCAGGGTTTTCTGACAACAGGCGTTTGAGGGCATCCGCGCCGGAGCGGTTCTCATCCAGATCAAGGATGGAAAAAACCAACCAGTTCGCTTCGGATATGAAACTGCCTATATCCGCCCTACCTTGTGGATCATTTAAATACTCTGTTAGGTCTTGAAAGGAATATGAACGCAATCTTCGTTCAACAATTTGCCCCGTACCATTAGTACCGTACAGTTGTGCCACCGTATCCTGCAGGTCGCCGCTTCCCAGGATGGTTTCTGTCTCGCAATTGGTACACTGTGTCGCATCCAGTGAATCGGTGATAAAGATGATGCGGTCACTGGTTGTTGGCGGATCCGGTAATATAGCCGATAATTCATCCAACGATGGATTGATCAGAGTTGCGGCATTCCGCGCAATTTTTGAATTGGTATCGTATCCCTGCCCGATGATGCCCAGCATGGTCTCATCCGGATAGACATTGGATGGCGTGAAAGCAGGATAGATCTTGTATTTTAATGCCAGAATACGCAGCACCGATTCATCCACCCTTTCAGCAAACGCATCATCTTCACGATATTTCTGTGTGAAAAAATCCAGCGTATTGCGAATGGTCACCAGCTCGCTTTCATCATCTGTGGATTGGAAATCATCCAGATACAGCAGGTCATTGCCCGCCAAAAAAGCATTCAGTGCAATCTGTTTGGCATCAAATCGTTCATTATTGGGGTCGAAGAACTTTCGGATGGCACTACCCCCCAGGCTATCCGAAACCAGAATACCGCCTGCGCTGCGCCACGCGCTGAACTGCTCGAGATCCATGATGGAGCTCAGCGCTGAAGAATCAAAGCTTACCGGCTTAGTGGTTTCTCGGATGTTTCCTTGAAAACCCTGGTAGCGAATGTGGCTCACCAGAAAACCATCTGCAATCTCTGTACTGGCTGCAGTTTCTGATACCGCCACAGAAAAGAAAGGAGCTAATTCAATGAGCTTCAATTGTTCCAGCGATTTTCGTACCGTCGCCACTTCTTCCTCGGGGAGCCGATCAGAACTCCCCCTGCCCGGGAAATGCTTTGCGATCACCGCCATTTTGCCATCGCTGCCGCTGTGCAGTCCACTGATGAATGCCTTTCCCAGTTCACCCACCCAATAGGGATCACCCCCGTAAGTACGTGTACTGAGGCTGGCATTACTGCCCGTGTAACTGGAGTCAAGCACATCCAACGATGGTCCCAAAAGTAGATTGAATCCCAACGCTTGTAATTCACGGGCTAACAGTTCCCCGCTCGAATTAGCCAGGTCAGTGGAAAAGGTCGCCCCGACCGCCATCTGGTTTGGCAGGGTTGATAACCCGGAGATGATCTGGTCAAACGGGTAAGAATCTCCATCTTGCGAAATGCCTATGAATAACGGTACATAATTATCGCTAACCTGTTCTAACTCTTCATTGATAAAACCTGTCAGGCTGTTTTCGCGCACGGTTTGTTGTAATTGCGAAGTGAGTTCAAAGGTCGTTTGGATAGTATCCTCTGGACCGCTGAAATTATCATTGTCACGGGTGAGCATAACGCCCCCCACCTGATAATCTCGCAGCAGAGCATACAAAGCAGAATCCTCTTCGATAGTATTACCATTAAAGGTAATCAGAAACAACTGCCCGATCTTTTCTTCGGCAGTCATCTTCTCTAATAATTGTTGCGCTTTTTGCGTATAAGTGCTTTCTTGCTTTTGGCTGCTGGCGTATACCGGTGCGCTTGACCCCATCAGTAGGGCAAGAATACTTAAAACCAAAAAGAAGCGGGAACTCTTCTTTTCCATTTCCTCTATTATAAAAGGGAAATCGTTTGTTTAGGGGTTTTTCGTGAGAACTTGCTGGGCTGTTATAAGGTCGTCGCAGAAAAATCCATCCACGTCCCAGCCAATCAATGTTCGCATAAGATCCGCATCATTGACGGTATAGGTGTTAACGCGCCGCATCCGTGCATGTTGTTTTTCGATGAAGGCTGCCGATACATTGGAATGATGCGGGTGGATTAGATCAGGACTGTTATTAGGAAAAAGCACCATTTCCAGCTTTCCTAAAAAACCAGGCAACGTCAACAGACCTACCGGGCACTCGGGCAGCAGCGCCCGCGTCAGGCGTACATTCTTGGGAATGAATGAAGAAAAGATCACCGTCTCCTGAACATTGTGCGCCTTCACCAGCGCTGCCACTTTCTGCACCAGTTCAGTGTTTCGCTTCTTGGCATTCTTCAGCTCGATATTGATCAAAGCTTGCTTCCCCACCAAGTCAAACACTTCCTCTAAAGTAGGGATACGTTCTCCTGTGAGTTCCACTGAAAACCAGCTGCCGGCATCCAATGCCTGGATTTGTGCCAGTGTCAGGTCGCCCACTTCCCCGTTGCCATTGCTGATCCTATCAACCGTGTCATCATGGATCACCACCACCGTGCCATCCCGGCTGAGCGTGACATCCAGTTCCAGTGCCTGCGCGCCCATATCCATCGCCTTTCGAAAGGAAGCCAGGGTGTTTTCGGGAGCGTATTTGGATGCCCCGCGATGGGCAAACACGACCGGTCGGTTCAGTTCATACAAACGATGATTGATCATGATTAACCTCGAATTCGCATTATAGCACACACCCTAGCAATCATTCCTGCCCTGCTAAGAAAAAGGAATGGAGCATGCAAGCCGAGCGTCAGCGAAGAGTTTATCAACATCCACTAATCCAGTCAACCGAATATGTCATGGTGAGCGCTAGCGAAGAATCTGTCAGCCACGATATAAAACCAGCCGGCAGGAATACAATTTGTGGTAATTCTGCCACTCTTCCTTTGTGATCTATCCATGTATAGACTTCGCCATGAACAGATTCTTCGGTCGTTGCGCTCCCTCAGAATGACGCATAAAAGTCATGTTAGCGCAAGCGAAGCATCCTCCAACCGTAATACAAAACATCTCACATACAGATTTTTCCTCCTTTATAATGATTAATATGAAAGTAAGCGTCATCATCCCGGTTTACAATGAACAAACCTCTCTACTCTTTACCTACCACAAGGTAAAAGAGACCAACCTGGTGGATGAGATGCTCTTTGTGGATGATGGCTCCAGCGACATGTCCCCTTCCATCCTATCTTCTATCCAAGACCCCATCGTAAAAGTCTATACACATGAGACCAACCGCGGCAAAGGCGCTGCTGTGCGCACCGGATTGCAGCATGCCAACGGGGATGTCATCCTTATTCAGGATGCCGACCTGGAATACGACCCGCGCGATTATGCTGCCCTGCTCAAACCATTCCATGACCAGCAAGCGCAGGTGGTATATGGCTCCCGATTCTCTGAAGCAATGCCGGAAGGCATCCTCTTCTGGAACAAACTCGCCAATCGCTTTCTCACTTTCACCACCAACTTACTGTATGGTACGCACCTCACCGATATGGAAACGGGTTATAAGGTCTTTCATAAAGATGTTCTAAAGCAAATGACTCTCACTTCAGATGGCTTCGAGATCGAGCCTGAGATCACCGCCTTATTATTAAAGAAGAATATTCCCATTCTTGAAGTTCCCATCCGTTTTCACCCGCGCGCTTACCATCAAGGAAAAAAGATCCGCCCGCGCGATGCCTTCATCGCGCTATGGACCCTGTTGAAGGTTCGTTTTACGCGTGTTTAATCGCTTGCTGGTCGCATATCGCGTACCACCAGCTGAATTCCCCCGTTGAAATCATTGACCGCGTAATGAAATGCCACATCCACATAACTATCCAGAAAATCGTACACATCCCCCATCCGGAACGCGATCGCATCCCACAGCACGTATCCATCCCGTAGTTTCAATTTCAGGTGATTCTTCGCGGTGCCCACCTGTCGTTTTTCCTCCACCTTTAAACCACGCATGAACAACAGCGGTTTGCGGTTGCCCTCCCCGGTCGGTTCGAATGCTTCCAGCGCGCGCATGATGTTTGGGATCTTTCCATTCACATCCGTGCCCTGCACTTCTCCATCCAGCCATGCTTTAGAAGTGACGCTTTCCCAATCCACCGTTTCCAGCGCAATTTGCGAGAGGTTCTCCTTCAGAGCTTCGAGGTTTTCTTTTTCCACCGTCAATCCAGCTGCCATGCTGTGCCCACCGTACTGCACCAGCAAGTCCGCACAGCGATCCAGCGCCTGCGTGATATGAAACTCCGGGATGCTGCGGCACGAAGCGCGGATCAAGCCGTTATGGTTGGTACCCACGATGGCTGGCAAGTAATATTCATCGCATAATTTGGAAGCCACCAACCCCACGATACCCTCGTGAAATTCCGGGTTCACCGTAAAGATGATCCGTTTCTCTCGCTGAATGTTCGGATCTCGGATAGCGATCGCGTATGCGCTTTCCGTCTCGCCCCGCCGTTCCACGTTCAGATTGTTCAAAGTGGCTGCCAGCACCATGGCTTCATCCGCATCGCTGGTCGTCAGTAATTTCCACGCCAGCATGGCAGAATCCAGGCGCCCTGCTGCGTTCAGGCGCGGACCGATGCGAAAGCCAATGTGCTCGGCGCTCACCTCAGCCGGGCTCGCAATCCCGCTCTCCGCGATCAAGGCGCGCAGCCCGGGACGTTTGCCCTCGTGGATCTTCTCCAATCCTTTTTTAACGAATGTGCGGTTCTCCCCCACCAGCGGCACCACATCCGCCACCGTGCCCAGCGCCACCAGGTCCAGATATTTCTCGATATCCTCCCTGCTCTTTTCAACCCGCTGGAACAGCGCCATCACCAATTTATAAGCTAAGCCCACCCCGGCAATGTGAAAATTGGGATAGATCTCATCATCCTTCTTCTGGCAGATGACAGCAATCGCTGGTGGAGTGCTTTCACCCGGCAGGTGGTGGTCGGTCAGGATCACATCCATCCTCAGCTCCTGCGCCAGCCGCACTTCCTCGCTGGAGCGAATGCCGCAATCTACCGTGACCAGTACTTGTGTGCCCAGCTCCGCCAGGTTGCGCATGGCATCCATGTTCAAACCGTAGCCCTCCGCAAAACGATCCGGGATGTAGGGCTGTACCTCTGCCCCCAATTCCAGCAGCGCCTGCGTCAGCAACGCGGTGCCGGTGATGCCATCCACATCGAAATCACCGTACACCACCATCTTCTGGTGTGTCTGGATGGCTTGCTCAATGCGCTCCACCGCCTTGGGGATATCGCTCAATAGATAGGGATCCAGAATTTCCCCTTCATCATGCAGGAACTGCTCCGCGCTGGCGGCATCTTCATAACCGCGGTTATACAAGATCTGCTGGATCAGTGCGGGATATTCCTGCAATGCATCCTTTACCGCGGGTGGAACAGGCTTCGGCAACATCCATTCTTTGTTGCTGTAGCTCAGTTTTTTTGCGTTGTTGGGTTCAGGCATACAACCTTTCTAACGGATATAGCGGCGCGGCATGCGCGCTGCCATCCCGCAGATCACTTCATAATTGATGGTGTTCCAATCCTGCGCCAGGTCGGTTGCACTGAGGGCGTTGCCATTTTGCATTCCAATCAGCGCTACCTCATCCCCCACCTGTGCATCCGGCACTTCATCGATATTGATCAAGCACTGGTCCATGCACACCGAGCCCACCACAGGTACTTTCTTTCCCCGCAGCAATACATGATTTCCATTCACGCGCCGCATGCCGTCCCCGTAGCCCACCGCGATGGCGCCGATGCGTTCCCCTTCTTTGGTATGGTAGCGGTGCCCGTAGCTGATGCCAAATCCTTCCGACATGCTCTTGATCGAGATCAGGCGTGTCTTCCAGGATAGCGCGGGTTTGAATCCCTGTGGTAAGCTCATATTCGCCGCCGGTGGCAATCCATAAATGGCGATCCCGCAGCGTACCATGTTGTAATGCGCCTGCGGAAAATTCAACGTGCCCGCCGAGTTGGCGGCATGCATGATACCCGGATTAATTCCTTTTTCCTTCATCTTTCCTACGATGTTTTCAAAACGCCGGATTTGTTGTGCGGTCACCTCTTTCTCCGGCTCATCCGCGCACGCAAAATGGGTGAACGTCCCTTCCAGATCAAAAGCAGGAACACGGGTCAGGTTCTCAATGAATGGTAGTGCCTGGTTGGACGGCACCCCCAGGCGCCCCATGCCGGTGTCGATCTTGGCATGCAGGTGCAGCTTCCCATACTCTGCATCCACTTCTTTTTCGTATAATTCAGCCACCAGCGGATCATAGACCGTCAGGTGGATATTCGCCTTTTGGGCATCCTTCACCCGTTTATGCGAGGTGTAGCCCAGCACCAAGATGGGTAACTTCACACCGCTCTCGCGCAACTGCAGCGCCTCTTCGATGCGTGCCACTCCCAGCCAGCTGGCGCCGATGGTTTCCAGATGGCGGGCGATCTCCTCCAGCCCGTGCCCATACGCATTGGCTTTCACCACCCCCATCACCGGCACACCGCTGATCTTCCGCAACTGCTGGTAATTGTGCGTAATGGCGTTCAGGTCGATTTCCAACCACGTGGCATAATTGTCGTTGTTCATCATGCGCCTTAGTATAAACTCCCCTCGAAAAACGGGCAAGTCAAGACTTCCGTTCCCGCGCCTCTTTCGGCTATAATCAGCGCAGGAATTATTGGACAACTATGGATAATTTTACCTATCACATCGAAGCACAGGATGGAAACGCACGGGCGGGCATCTTCAAGACCCCCCATGCGGATATCCCCACCCCCATCTTCATGCCGGTTGGCACGCAGGCGACCGTCAAGGCGGTCACCCCCGAACAGCTGCAGGAGATCGGCGCTTCCATTATTCTCTCCAACACCTACCACCTCTATTTGCGCCCGGGAGAAGATCTCATCCAGGAATTAGGCGGGTTGCACCGCTTCATGCACTGGGATGGCGCTATCCTGACCGACTCGGGTGGTTTTCAAGTCTTCTCGCTGGGTGGCTTGCGCAAGATCGATGAGGATGGGGTCACCTTCAAGAGCCACATTGACGGCTCCACCCACCGCTTCACGCCCGAACGCTCCATCGCCATTCAGGAGGCGCTGGGCGCGGATATCATCATGGCGTTCGATGAATGTGCCGACCCCACCGATCATGACTACAACGTGCGCTCCATGCAGCGCACCCACCAGTGGGCGGAACGCTGTTTGGCAGCCAAAACCCGCCCCGACCAGGCTCTCTTTGGCATCGTGCAGGGCGGCATCTACAAGGACCTGCGCGAACAATCCGCTCGTTTCATCAGCTCGCTGGATTTTCCCGGGCACGCCATCGGTGGGCTCTCGGTTGGAGAGAATAAAGATGAGATGTTGGCTTCCATCGAGGTGGTCAACGCCATCCTCCCTGAAAATAAACCGCGCTACCTGATGGGCGTTGGCACCCCCTATGATCTGATCGAGGGCATCCGGCGTGGGGTGGATATGTTCGATTGCGTGCTGCCCACCCGCCTGGCGCGCCACAGCGCCGCCCAGACCCTCTCAGGGCGCATGAACCTGATGAACGCACAGTACGCGCGAGATGAACATCCCATTGATGAGCATTGCGCCTGCTACACCTGCCGCAATTACTCGCGCGCTTACCTACGCCATCTCATCCGCGCGCGCGAAATGCTGGGTGCCACCCTCATCTCCATTCACAATATCCATACCCTGCTGCACCTCACCCAAACCCTGCGTCAGGCTATCCTGGCGGGCACCTTTGAACAGACCGCTGCAGCGCTGCTGGCGAATATTCCCGCATCCGAAAGGAACAACGCATGACCATCCTGCAAGCTATCATCCTTGGCATCATCCAGGGGCTCACCGAGTTCCTGCCCATCTCCAGCTCCGGGCATCTCGTCATCCTGCCCTACCTGTTGGACTGGCAGATCCCTGCTGAACAGATATTCCCCTTTGATGTGCTGGTACAGCTCGGCACTCTGTTGGCGGTCATCCTCTATTTCCGTAAGGATATCGCCGATATCTTCAAAGCCTGGGCGGGCGACATCAAAGCTAAAAAGATGGGCAGCTCTGATGAAAGTCGCATTGGCTGGTACTTGCTGCTGGCGACCATCCCAGCCGGAGCCGCCGGGCTGCTGCTCAAGGATATCGTGGAGCAAGCCTTTGGCAATCCCACTGGCGCGGCTTCCTTCCTGTTCGGCACCGCCCTGCTGCTGGTGCTGGCAGAACGCTTTGGCAAACGCTCGCGCTCGCTGGAGAGCATGCGCTGGTTCGATGCCCTGTGGATCGGACTCTTCCAGGTGCTGTCGCTCTTCCCGGGTCTCTCGCGCTCCGGCGCCTGCATGGCAGGCGCCATGACGCGCAATTTCGAGCGCAAGTCTGCCGGGCACTTTTCCTTCCTGATGGCGATCCCGGTCATGCTGGCAGCTGGCTTGTTGAGCTTGCTTGACCTGATGGAAGTGCCTCATTTGGGAGAGTTCCTGCCCGTCATGGCGATCGGTTTCATCGTCTCCGCGCTGGTGGGCTACGTTTCCATCGCCTGGTTGATGAACTTCGTGCAGAACCATTCGCTGGTTATCTTTGCCATCTACTGCGTGCTGCTGGGCGCGGCGGTGCTGGGTTTTGGCTTTGCCTTCCCGCAGGGCAATGCTGGTATAACCTCTGATACTGCGCAGGAGGTGGTCTTGCCAGAGAGTATCGTCTACACCCCCGAACTGAACTGGCTGGCGCCCGCTGCCGCCGATTGTATGGATGCTACCCTCGATTCCTCCCTGCCCTTACAGCAGAGCATCACTTCCTACCAACCCGCTGAACTGCGTTTTGCCTTCCCTGACCCCACCGTCAGCGCTGCTTCTACCTACCAAATGGATGAACAAAGCCTGCACTTCAGTTTGAATGCTGCCAATCCCCTGCAATCCCTGGATGCAGCCGACCTGCAATTGCTGCTGAGCGGCGCCCAGCGCACCTGGCAGGAGTTCTTCCAGAATTGTGAAAGCTGCGCCTTTTCCAGCGCGGGCAGCGCCGCCTTTGATGGCGAGATCAAGCTCTACATCTACCCCGAAAACAGCCCCTATACCCGCAGCGTGCTGGAGGCGTTCAACCTGCCGTTGGGTGGCATGCAGAACGCGCTGATCATCCCCAACGCCGAAAGTCTGCTCACCACCCTGCAGTTGGAGCCCGCAGCCGCCGGCTTCCTCCCTGAACAGTGGCTCACCCCCGCCACCCCCACCGTCACCATCACCGGGCTGACCCCGGACGCGCTCTCCCTGCCCGTGCTGGCGCTGCTCGATCAGGAACCCGCCGGGCAGCTGAAAGACTTCCTGCTGTGCGTGCAGGATTCCCTGCAGTAGCATCTTCCATTTCGCAATTTTTCATATACAATACTCCCAATAGCTGGGGCGCTGCCCCTGAATCGAGGTTTTTTCATGTTAACGGGTATTACTATTGCATTCATTGGACCCGGGGTTATGGCGGAAGCTATGCTCAAGGGCTTGTTGAAGAAAGAACTGGCACAGCCGGAACAGATCCTCATCTCCGGACCCAACCCGGAGCGCAACCAGGAGTTGCAGGAGCGCTATGGCGTGCAGCCTTTTACGGATAATCGCGCTGCCGCCAGCCAGGCGGATATCGTGGTGCTCTCCATCAAACCGCAGCGCATGGAAAGGGTGGTTGGTGAGTTGAAGGGCGCCATCAAAGCGGATGCCTTTATCCTCTCCATCATCGCGGGCGCCTCCATCAGCAAGATCGCCCGGCTTAGCGGGCACACGCGCATCGTGCGCTGCATGCCCAACACCCCCGCCCAGATCGGCGAGGGCATCACCGTGTGGACAGCTTCCCCCAAAGTGAGCGCAGCCCAACAAACCATGACCGGAGCCTTTCTGAATGCCTTCGGCAAGGAGATCTTCGTGGAGGAAGAGGATTACCTCGATAAAGCCACGGCGCTCTCCGGCACCGGACCCGCCTACGTGTACCTGTTCATGGAAGCCATGGTGGATGCCGGCGTGCATCTGGGCTTCCCGCGCCGCATCGCCGAACGGCTGGTGATCGAGACCCTGCGCGGCTCGGTGGATTACTACGACGACGGCAAGAGCGATGCCAAACACCTCGCCAGTCTGCGCAACCAGGTCACCTCGCCCGGCGGCACCTCCGCCGAGGCGCTGTATTATCTCGAAAAAGCCGGTTTCCGCACCGCCATCTCACGCGCCATCTGGGCGGCTTACCAGCGTTCCAAGGAACTGGGCAAGGATGCCGAGACGACTCCCCCGGAGGAATAAGAGAATATGCCGCCAAGTCCCTATATCGACCCCCATTTTCCGCTGGTGGAACTGCACCGCCATCTGGATGGCAACGTGCGCCTGAGCACGATTTTGGATATCGGCTTGAAACACAACCTGGGCTTGCCCGCGGATACCGTGGAAGGTTTGCGCCCCTACGTGCAGGTGGTGGAACCCAAACCCAGCATTTTGGATTTCTTCCAAAAGTTCGAATGGCTCACCAAAGCCATGGTGGATACCGACGCCTGCCGGCGCATCGCCTACGAGAATGTGGAGGATGCCTACAACGAGGGCATCGATCATATCGAGCTGCGCTTCAGCCCGCTCTTCATGGCAGAAACACACCAGCTTGACCCGGCGGGCGTGGTAGCAGCGGTGGTGGAAGGCGTGCAGGAAGCCCGGCGCAAGCTGCCCATCAAAGTGAACCTGATCGGCATCCTGACCCGCACGTATGGCGTGGAGGGCGCCTGGCAGGAGCTGAACGCCCTGCTGACCCGCAAAGACGATATCATCGCGCTGGATCTGGCAGGGGATGAGCTGCACTTCCCGGGCGAGCTGTTCGTGGAGCATTTCAAGAAAGCGCGCGACGCTGGCTGGCATGCCGCCCCACACGCCGGCGAGGCACTCGGACCCGAGAGCGTGTGGCAGGCGCTGCGCGAGCTGGGGGCGGAGCGCATCGGGCACGCGGTGCACGCCGTGCAAGACCCCGCTCTGCTGGATTACCTGGCAGAGCAGCAAATCGGCATCGAATCGAACCTGACCAGCAACGTGCAGACCAGCACGGTGCTTTCGTATGCCGCCCACCCGCTCAAGACCTTTTTGGAGCGCGGCATCCCGGCGACCATTAATACGGATGACCCCGGCATCAGCGCGATTGATATCAGCTATGAATATACGATGGCGGTGGAAAAAGTGGGGCTGAGTGTGGAACAGGTGCGCCAAGCACAGAGGAATGCGTTGGCTGTAGCTTTTCTGACGGAAGAGGAAAAACAGGCACTGGTAGATGACAAAAGGTGACAGAAGGTGACAGTTTTGGGTTTTTTAGGGAATGGTTCCTTGGGAACGAAGGGAATTCTTTTTATAGTAAGAACATGTCATTCTGAGGGAGCGCCGCGACTGAAGAATCTGTCATTCACCTGATTGATTCCAAAGAAAGTTATTCCTCAAATTCTTATCGATCCAACAGAGAAGTCAGAACAGCAATGGGGAAGACCGAGAGGGGATTGTTATTCTGAGTGTCAAGCGAAGCATCTCTCCATAAGCATAAGTAACCTTCTAGCAATAGAACATTCACTTCCCTGATCATCAAATTGTCTAAAGAAAGAGGGCGCATTTCCCTATGCGCCACCCATCTCCATCTTGAATTCAAAATGAATCCTTTATTTTTCTATTCTTGTCATCCCAAGCACCGCGAGGGATCTCACCATGAGTATCACGAACAGCCTATAATAAGGTATCCACTTACCCGACTTTTAATATACGCATCCAAACGGCACTATCAATGTACGTTATGGAGGTACAAAAACAATAAAAGAGAAATTTCGGAACGTCTTGAATAGGAAAGCCAAGCGTCATAGGGCTATTGCATTTTTAGGGATGCTGGCGAGTATCCTGCTGATCGGGGGAATCGTAGCTTGCAGCACCAAAAGTGCGGGCAATGCGGCGGTAAACGTGGTCAAAAAACATCTTGAGGCTGAAAAGAACAACGATTATGATGCATGGATTTCCACACTGATCGAGGAAAAACAACGTGCATTCACAAAGGAAACCAACGGGGAGTTTGGCGTGATAAGCCTTACAGTGGAGAAAGTTGAGGTTTCGGACAAAGAAACGCAACGCATGAAAGAAAGGTACACTGGAAGTGAGCTTGCTCAAAGTAGGGGATGGTCTGACGAATACCTATCAGAAAACATGATCGTGGTTTCCACTCAATACACGGTAGATTATGACAACACCAAAGTTCCGTATACAGAAGGAACTTTGACCCAAGATTTTATCCTGATCAGGGACGACCAAGATTCCCCGTGGCTCATTTGGGATGCGAGCAGCCCGTCAGATTAATATGATCAGACAAAGTAAAAAATTTTGTTTTGACAATGTCCAACGGCGGCTTTAGGTAGGAAACTTCCCCTATTGTTGGAGGAGGGCATCCTTCCATAAATTTGCGTGCACACTCCACGAATTAGATAGAGGAAATTATTCATCCTACGTTGATTTCGTGTGTTTTGTACAAATATGCAATCGGAATATGCATATTTGTACAGTCAATGGCAGCTTTCCCTGAAAATCAAGAATATGTGGTGTATGGCAGAGACCAATCCATGCAAACCAGCGCCGGCTCATTCATCAGTTGGCGAAATTTGGAGCGCATTCCAAATTAACAGCCACTTTGGTCAGTCACAGCTTGTCCTAATATCACAGCGGAGGTCACAAGTGGGTGGCTGATTCCCAAAACTATGATCAATTATGACGCCTGCCGCTGTATCGCCTACGAGAATGTGGATGTTTGTTGGCAGGCGCTGCAGGAGGGAGACGCCGAACGTATATCGGGCATGCCCTGCTAGGAGAGGACAGAAGAAGAGCGAGTGAAGAAAAAGCGCTGCCGGAAGAAGAAGTGGAAGAGGAGGTGGAGATCGATGGGAAGTGAAAGAAAATTAATCTATACGTTCATGCTTTTAGAAGATTGATTATTTTTCTTCTGCCAGGAAAAACTCAGAAATGGGATTTTCTTCGAAAAACATCTGCAGTAATAATTGCTTAATTACTTTTTTTGTGCCTTTTCCTACTTTTCTGTTTTTCAAATCTTTTCAATGCACGAATAACAGGGGCATTCTTTACTTCTTCCGGAATAACCGGATCGTCATCCTCGTGGATTGCCATAACATCTGGATCATTTGGGCCAATCTCCCATGCTGGCCTTACTACTAAATCATATTTTCCTAATGTGTGGTTTCCAATTGGTACAGGTATGTTTTTTTCAACATCCATAATGGCTGGAACTAAAACAAACTTCCCAGCTCTTTTATACTCTGATGAAAAATTGTTTAAATTTATTGGAGTTTGTGGAAACATTTCAAGACAGCGTGATGTTTGTATGACCAGTTTATTTTCCTCAAAATCATCTTCTGTTAGATTGGTAGAGATCAAAACCTTGTAATTGTATGGGAGCATCTTGTTAATTCCCGTAATAATTGCCACGCGCAGCTTATTCTTTTCGTCTACGTCACCAAGCCTTTCGTGCCACTCTGCAAAAATTTGGTTTGCTGCGTATGAATTTGTAAAGCCTAATGCCAATATTGGAGCTTCGTTTCCCATGCACATAAAACCCATTCCTAACCATTTAGCCTGATCCCATAATGGAATATTGATCAATGAAACTACCTTGCGGTCCTTGTGACTCAATTCATTCATGTCAAATAAGGAATCGGGCATTTCACCCGCACCTGGTTGGATGGACATTTTCTCTATTTCTTTGGTTTTTCTTTGAAGGTCATTATCCCATGGGGTTTCTCTTCTAAGAGGAAATAATTCTTCTTTTTCGTCCTTTTTCCAGTCTGAAAGACGGATCTTAGGATTTTCGCCTAGAATGTTTGAAATTGAAAACTCGACATCAGAGAACAATATGGCACGGTCAAAACTACGTTCATCTTTAATTACTTGTTCAACAAATGATTCAACATTGGGAATAACTACAATCTGGCAAGCAATCTCGACAATTAATTTTTGTAACCAATTACGATAAGCCGTACGCTCAGTAGAATTGCTTTTGGAAATTACCTTAGGACAACGTACTACTATCTCACCTTGTCGTCTTTCATTAATCAAGTATTCAGGAAGGTCAGACAAAAAATCTGATGCCTCGATAATAATATTTAATTCTGAACGATAAGGCATTAAATCACTGTCAAAGCTTGTTGCCAAAAACGCTTCTAAAGCGCCAATAATATTTTCGGCTAAAAATAGAACAGTGTTATCGTTCGGCGTTGTGATGACAACTTTACAGCCCAGAACTGGGGAAACAAGTTTCACTGTAGAGCCACATAAATAATCTGGGTGATCTGGTAACTCTTTACACACGGGTTGCTCATAAAGCTTACTAAATAAGTCACGAACGGAAGCAGAATCCTCCTCATGGGGAATCACATTTTCATTTCTGAGCAAATCTTCGTATCCTAAAACATAGAGGAGTGTCATCCATGAAGTATGAAAGCCCATCTCTCTGAGAACGCTGGGAAGAAAAATTAATGATTTCAATTCAGAAAAATCTGTCTTAATTAATAAAATTGCTAGTATTTGATCTTCAGTGGTTCTTTCATCTTGATATTTTTGGTTGTAATCATCATCGAGCACTAACATATTAAAGACAAGTGATGATAATTCTATCCAGGATAAAGCACAAGGAAAACGACCCAGTTTAATTTCCAACCAAGCCAATCTTTGCAAGTAGCGCAGGGTAGGGGTTTTAAGATTTCCGGTTTTAGAAAAATTAGTAAATGCCTGGCTGGTAGCCATAAGCAAGTTTGCACGAGCTGCCCAAAACAAGCCGACCTCTTCATATGCTATTCCACAAAGCACTATCGACGTAATCCAATCAGACCTGTATTCATCTTTCGCAAGCTTTAATTGTGCGCGTCCAATATGTTTGATCGCATCATAGTATTTACCTGAACGCATTTGCTGCTTTCCCCGCTCGAGCAAAACCAGTCCTGCTTGTCCTTCACTTGTCCTTTTCTCTGTTATACCAATGACAACATCCAAGAGTTCGTCATATTTTGGAGAATCAGGAAAAAGATCACCTAATTCTTGAATGATCTTTACTGTCGCTGTAATTGGATATTCAGATAATCCCTCTGATTTTGTTAAAGTCTCTTTAAATCTTTCCAATATCGGGTCGGTCAGTTTATTTTGAAGCAGCGTCTCAGTTAGGTCAATAAACAGCATATTTGTTTGGGCTTGGAGTGCATTATTTGGTCTTGCTTCGTTTTTGATTAGCTTATTCAACTCAACTTTTATTGTTTGAACCCGCTTCTGTAATTGTGCATCTTCGACCTTGATGAATCCTTTGCTTACTGCTGTATGAAGTACTTCCCATAGGTTAACGAGCAGTTCAATATCGTCAGCCTGTGTACTCCCCTTAACCAATTCCTCGACCTTGTCATAAAGATGATTAAAGAATTCATAATCCTCATACCACCAATATTCTGTCCATGCGAAGTTGTAAACAATATGTAACTTCTGCTCCTTGATATTCAAACGTTCAGCATTTTCTATTGCCCTGTGGAATCTCCCCTCGACATCAACCCGAGGAAGCTCCAATTCTCGGGCCAACAGAGCTACTTGATAACAATCCTCGACTTTTTGATATTCAACTCCAGGGTATCGACCGGGATCATTAATCTGTTTTTCTAGCTCATCTAGCCAAGCTTTCCTCTGTGCGTCTTTTGGGCCAATACGTTTGATATCTTCCTTTTTGTATCCAGATATGTTTAAAGTTTCAATGGCCATCCATAGCAGATCATGTTCAAAAATGCACTTTTCAATCCAACTACGATCTAATATACGAACTTTAATACCATATTTATTTTTTAGGTTTTTTTCTACTTCAACTCTTGTTTTATCCTTAATAAACTGGTTCGTAATAAAGTACGCCAACTGATAATCTCTTTGAGTATTTACAATTTTTTCAATATCGGAATCAACTTTTGGTTTCCAACTCTTTGTTGCGCTAAACGCAAATGCCCAACGTTCAGAACTTGCCTCACGACCAATTCCCTCATACCAGCAAAGAGCTGTCATATCAGATACAGGGTAAGTCTCAGCATCAACTTGACTATCCCCACCGCCAATTGGACCTGTTTGTGGAATTAGATTAGGGCATATTTCTTTTTCTGCTAATTTTCTACAGAAATATTCAAATTCTAGTTCTTGCTTTCGGTTTGTTAAAGTATCTAAACAATATTCAAATACTTCTCGAGAAAGACTTGTCGATTGATCAATCACTGAATCTGAAAACAAGTCAGGATGACGATAGCGCATGAACTCAGAGGGAGAAAAAGCAGATTCTTCTGATCTTGAGATATCTTTTTTATTGCTTCCCTGTCTATTCATTATTCTGAACCCTTATTACTAAAAGACGAAATACTTATAAATTATATAATTAACCCAAATTGCTATCAACGAAAATTAAAACCTTACTTGAATTGTTTTTTCTTGCGAATGCTATAATAATTGGAGTATCTGGGATAATAGTTTTTAGTGAATTGCGGGGTTTTTATGACCGAAACAAATGAATTCTTAAATGCCGATGAGGTTGCAGCCTTTTAAGACTATCACGATCCACAGTATATAAACTCGCCCAGGATAAGGTCATTCCCGGATTTAAAATCGGTAAACATTGGCGGTTCCGAAAAGATACCTTTCATGAATGGATCAAGAAACAGGAAAGCCAAGATGGCTTTCATTCTTCATTTTGAAAAATCCCACAAAAAGCATATACTAAAAACAGCGCATCATAACTCTGGAGGGAATTCTTAACCATGCCATCAGAAATCAAGACAAAAATCAAGATCAACGAAAAAATGAAAAACGTCGGCTGGCGCTTTTTCACTGATGAAAACGGACCAGCGAATATCGTCCTTGAAAACCACACCAACTTCACCAAACGCACTTTAGATGAAAAGGATGAGGCTTTGAATTCACCCAGCACGACTACACGGACTTTCTATTGCTGGAATCCAAGGAAGATGCCAACCTGCGATGTATTACCGGAACGCAAAAACACCCTTAGGAGAATAGCCTGAACAATTAAATCTGACCTAGAGCACAAAACAGGGGAGGCAGCATGCAAAAAACATTAGAAGGTTGGGAAACGTATCTAAGGTCATACCTTGGGCATATCCGCTTGCTTGGCGAGATTCCGCTGGATGAAACAGAAATTCAATCTATTGGTGATCTAGTTAAGACTTTAATAAAAACGCAGGGATTGAATAAGGCAACTCGAGTCTTAAAAACAGAATATAAGCTTACTTTTGTTACATTAATGGCAGAATTCGCATCCATCAACACAGAAAAAGGTTTCTGGGACGCTTTCAGCCAATCCATTGGTGTACAAAATAAGCAGCAACTGTACAACCATGACTGGCATAAATCATTTATCTCAATCATTGGGAAACTTGGTCTAGAAAAATTCGATTATCCTGGAACAGACATCTATGTTACTTCTATAAGAATTCATGGGGGCATTCCCGCATATTCACTGCCCGATTATTTTGAATATATGCTTCTACCATCTACAGAGAAAATCTATTGGCGGGATTTGCCGGTTGAAGAATTCATCCAGAAAGCGATCTCGGAGGAATTTCGATATTATGGCGACCGGACAGTCATTAATTTCTTTCAATTCAGCGATTCTATTGGTGTTGATTACCTAAAAGCTTCTCAACAGATGGTAAAAGGTATCAAGGAAAAGGGTTTCTTTGAGCCTATACCTGAGATGAGTCTGCCTGCCTATGTAGTGGATGCCTATGAAGAATTTTTACATAGGAAAATGGAAGAAAGGCCAGGTGAAAGTGCTCCCGGAGTTTTATTAAGCTGTTATGAAAGAACAATCACGCTTACACTTCCTAAATCCCTCATTTCACCAACCCTGGCAGAGAATGATCTATTATGGAAAATATTCATTCCATCATCCGGTTACACAGAAGAAATCCCTGTTCGCCTTATTAGAGCAGGGATAAATGTTTTTACTTCAGAAGATCAGTTCCAACTTCTAGAGCCAGCTAAGGAAATAATACTATCTCTGATAAGCAAGGGAAAAGCCAATCAGGAAGAGATGGTACATCGCATTTGGAAAATACCTGTATTCCCTAATGCGGGTAAATCACCCTTGGTCCTTTGGCAGAATATCCAGGACCAGCCAACATTACTTTGCTGGCGCCAAAAAATACCCGCAGAGATGCTGGCTGTTTTACTCCCTGCGGAATGCTATATTCATGTGGATGGGGAAGAAAATCGTTTGGGGGAATTTGGCCAGCTTCAAGATGCTTTTTCGGATTGGAAACTTGAGGTTTGGGATTTTACCAAAGCCGATTACATTTTGGTTGAAAAGGATACTGATTTTCCATGGCCGGCAATTCCAATCAAAGCAAAGTCGCCAGAAATCACATTTGCAGGTTGTGAACCTTTTTCCAGGGATAAGGATCCTGATGGCTCATTGTTATTTGTCAATCAAATTCCTTCCTTGCAGTTCCCATGCCAAAAGGATTCAACGAATCTTGATAAATGGAGAGTTACACTTACGTCCGAAGGAATTGAACATTCACTAAATGCAACTTTTACACTTAAGGAAGCGCGCGAACAAATAAATTTCAATGAAAATCATTCCGTTTTAAATATAAGTAAATTTTTCAAGGAATCGCCGATAATTGGCTCTTATAAGGCTGAAATCAAAGGACCTTTGGGTTTTGAGCAAATTTTAAAATTTCGCCTTTGGCCAAATCTGACAGTTCTCAATTTACCAAATAGTATTGAAGCGAAATCTGAAGATAAAATTGATTTTACCATTGCGTCTACATTGGAATTTGAATGTGAAAGACAAACGGATCAAGAGAATGTATCAATAGAAAAAACAGTCGGGTTATATAAAGTCAGTATTCCTTTAACCGTAGAGCGGATTGATCTATATCTGACAACACGAACGAAAGCCGGCATACCGATTCGCGTACCCATTTATCTAGCAATACCTAGCGTGAAATGGATGGTGGGTGGGATCAGCGCGATAACCCGAATGGAAGTTGGATGGCATCATCATGAATTTTCAATTGCATTGGATCTGCTTTTACAAGCGCAACAACCCTACTTGCACCTCAAGGTGTATGGGCAGGAAGTGGATCGTGGAAGAAGCCGATTGATCCTTTGTGATCCTACCCAGCCAGAAAATGAGGTTCAGGTAATTAATCCAAAAAGTAACAATTTGGACACACAGACTATAAATTTTGACCTGTCAGGAATAAAAAACAACCTGGGATATTTCTTCGAAATATCCATTTTTCAGCTCAAGGCAGAAATAAGCTATGCTCAAAAGAATGACCCCCTAGTTTTATCACTTGTTGCCTTAAAGAGAGCACTTAAAATCACTGATGTAGACTTGGTTGAACTAAGTAGAGATGATTTGCGATATCAGCTCACTTGGAAAGAAGAATATCCGTTGAGAAATCGGAGGGCTCTGATCTGGTCTGTATGGCAGCCATGGGCAGATCCAATCGAACTAAGGATTCCGGATGATGCGAAAGGATTATTCGAATTTAGCGGTTTTTCACTTCCCCCTTCCCATTATCGAGTTGCTTTTTACACG
This sequence comes from Anaerolineaceae bacterium, assembly GCA_003446605.1. Lineage (GTDB taxonomy): Bacteria > Chloroflexota > Anaerolineae > Anaerolineales > Anaerolineaceae > UBA4781. Next base: position 8,777 of record DMDF01000174.1, on the reverse strand, counting down.
GCTTATCCTGGGGAGGAAAAGAGAAAGGATATCCCCCGGGAAGGCTTTCATGATGTTAAAAAGGTTGATGCCCAAGTGAAACTTAAAGAAATTACTCAAAAGTTTGGTAGTGAAGGAGAGGATATTTTCTTGTTGCATTTTACCCTCGCCTGCATTTATCACTCCATGAGTGATGAGGGAAATTTCCAACAAGAGATAACTTGGTGCAGACAACACTTTACGAGCGCTTCAATTTCAAAGGCGATCAATTTTTACAATTGGCTAGATATTACGGATTCATTGACCCAAAAAGCAACCGCCATGAAAATGCGGCAGCCAGAAATGTTAGAAGCTTTATTTAATAATTATGAGAAAGACAATCCCATTAGAAAGCGGTATATTCAAATTCTAACTGCGATAAAAATTGATTTTCAAAACCTGCAAATTGCCTGGTTGTTGTTGAAAAATTCTAATGAACCCCTATTAGAATTTCGTAGCTTCAATTCGTTATTGAGTAACGAAGACAAGGAGATCGTTGGCATAACTTTAAATTGGATTGACAAAGGCCGATTAAGTATTGGGAATGCGGTTGAGATTTTAGTAAAAAATCCAAATTTCTCTTTAGATAACTTAGAAATGTATAAATCACAAAATCCCTTAGCAAATGTGCTTATAAAGAAGATCTTAGACCAGTGCGAAGATTTGGCTGGTTATATAAAGAGAGGATACTTTTTATCTACAGAAGTGGGCACCGGCACTATTGTCAAAGTATTAGGGAAGAATAGAGAAGAAATAGATTATCTTCGAGAAGGAGAAGGGGACGGATTTTTAATTGTGGCATTACACGATGAGATCTCAGGTGAGATAGTTGAAATTGATTTAGAAAAAAGGACCATCCATTTCTTAGATGCTGAGCGATTGTTTATCTGCACAAAATGCAATCAATTCGTATCAGCATGCCAGGAAAAAGTGGTAAATGAGCATAACAAAATATCCCATAGAGGGATTGGTCCAGCATTTAGACCAATTCAATCTACAACGATAGATTTAAAAAATGCTCCGATAATAAAGTGTAATAGAGCCATTTAAACATCATTCGATATTTTGAAAGGAATAACTAATGGCAATACACCCAATAAAAACAACAGAGAAAATAAAAAAGGATTATTTCAGTTATTTACAAACGATTAAACCATTTAAAGAGAAATGGCTTCGAGATGAATTTGCAGAGGCTATTCACGAACCTGATATGTTGGTCAAAGGTCCCATATTGGAAATTTCACTTCCGTATAAGAAGGGAGCAACGCTTAATCATCTTATTAATGAAGGTTTATTATCTGACCAATTTTCACAATTAGATACTAACGAATTACCTCTAGAAAGACAATTATTTGTCCACCAAGAAAAAGCCATAAGGAAAATCCTTAATAATCGAAGTGTTGTTATCGCGACGGGTACAGGCAGCGGTAAAACTGAGGCTTTCTTGATTCCAATTATCAATTATCTAATGCGTGAACAAGAAGCTGGAACACTCTCAAAACCGGGCGTTAGAGCACTTCTGCTATATCCAATGAACGCATTGGCGAATGATCAAATCAAGCGTTTAAGGAAATTGTTGAAGAACTATCCAAAGATCACCTTTGGGCGCTATGTGGGTGAAACGGAGCATAGAAAAGACAAAGCAAAAGAAGTATTTGCAGTTAATTATCCTGAAGAGCAACCTCCATTACCCAATGAATTATTAAGCCGGGAAGAAATGCAGGAAACCCCTCCCCATATTCTATTAACGAACTATGCAATGCTTGAGTATTTGTTGCTGAGACCAAACGATTCGCCCCTGTTTGATGGTCCAACTGGGAAGCATTGGCATTTTATCGTTTTAGATGAAGCACATGTATATGATGGGGCAAACGCAACGGAAATCGCGATGCTTCTCCGCAGGTTATCCGATCGGATTGTGCAATCTCAATATGGTCGATTGCAGAATATTGCAACCAGCGCAACCCTGGGTGGTGGAAAAGAGGATTTCCCTTTGGTAGCTAAATTTGCTAAGAATCTGTTTAACCAATCGATTGTATGGGATGAAAACAATTCGGATTTGCAAGATGTAGTTGAGGCAGAGAGAATTCCGATCAGTGGATTAGGAGAGATTTGGGGAAAGGGGGATAGCAATTTTTACGGCGAGATCGATGATATTGTGAATGAAACCAAGAAGAACGACCAAATTAACAGTTTGGGATTTCAAAGGATAGTTGAAACTTGTAGAAATTCTAAAATATCTGAAAGTGTTGTCAACGATGCAATTGAGGATGCACGAAAAGAACCGAATGATTTAACTGCAAGATACCTATTTAATATATTAAAAGGTGATCAAAATGTTCATTCAATCCTCTCTTTACTCGAAAAGAATATTGAAGGGGAATATCTAAATCTTCAAGCCAATCCCTCATTATTAACGGAGATTGCAGAAAAAATATTTGAAGATGACCCAAATCGAAATCAGACAATCATCGATTTGATTAATCTGGCAGTATTTGCCAGGAAAAATGGTGAGGATTTACCTTTGCTTCCTGCCAGATATCATCTTTTTGCACGTGCATTGGAAGGCGCTTTTATTTGTCTCAATGAAGATGCACATAAGGATGAAAATAGCATTGCTTCCAAGAGGCTCTTCCTGAAGAGGCAAAAATATTGCCCCCATTGCGGGAGTCGAGTATTTGAAATTGCAAATTGTACTCGTTGCGGAACCACCTACCTGATTGGTGATGAAAAATCTGGGGCTGAGCTTGATGAATCTGAATTTGAGAACCAAAAATTAGACCATAACTTTGACTACCTTACTCAATCCAGCGCGTTGTATGATGCAGTGGCTGCTGAGCATACCAATTATTATTTACGTGGGAATGAATATCACGATCCTGACGAGGATGAATTCATAGCAAGCGAAGAGAGCCCAACAGATTTTATCGGGGACAGTTTTAAATACGAACTAAAATATTTATGCCCAAGTTGTGGATGTATTCAAAATTCTAAAGTGAAACAATGTCAATGTTCAGCAGAATTAAAACCAGTATATAAAATTGATATTGGTCACAAGAAAACCCTAAGACGATGCGTTAGTTGCTCAACAAGAGCAAGTGGCGGGGTAATATTCCGATTCTTAACCAACCAGGATGCCCCCGTATCCATTATTGCTGATGCTTTATACCAAGAGTTGCCATCAGCACGAGAGCAACTAGAAGAAAACCCGGGTCATGGTAGAAAATTGCTCTTATTTACTGACAGCCGTCAAAATGCGGCTTTCTTCGCACCATACATTGAGAGAGCACACAAGAAAATCTTGCGTCGCCGGGTCCTTTTGAAAACCATCATGGAGGATGAACAAGCAAAACAAGGCGATTTTGGATCTGAAGATATTTTGCCTCGATTGCTCCAACAGGCTGATAGAGCAGGCTTGTTTAGCCTCGATGATACAGTTGACCGGAAGAAAAGAAAAATGGCAGTTTGGTTGATGCAAGAATTTTCGCCATTGGATCGAAGAATCTCTTTAGAGGGCTTAGGGTTGATCCGATTCGCGCCTATTTTCCCTGAAGGATGGACACCCCCAACCTTTTTGGAAGATGGGCCATGGGAATTTAATAAGAGTGAGTCAGAAATTCTTATTGTAAATCTCCTAAATACTCTAAGATTCCAAGGCGCAATTTCATTTTTATTTCAAGATGTTGTCGATCTAATCAAAGAATTTCAAGAAGAATTCTCACCAAGATTAAAGTATTTCTATTTTAGGCATCAAGATAGTAATCAAAGAAAAGGAATCTTTAGTTGGATGCCGTCTGAGGGGTACAGCAATGCGAGATTGGATTATTTATTAAAAATTTTAGAGAATAAGGGTAGTTATGGAAAAAATAATAAAGAAAATTGCCTTCAACTTCTAGACAACCTGGGTAAGTACTTAACAAAAAATCAAGATATTGCTAATTCTTTCCTTCAAACGATTACGATGCCTCAAGAAGGCGTTGTATATCAGTTAAATCACAAATTCTGGCATATTTTCCCTAATATCTCATTACCAAATAATTGGATGATTTGTGATAAATGTCTAAATATCACTTATGGCTCTATTGCTGATACATGCACTACCTATGGATGTAATGGAAAATTAGTTCACATCAACCAATATGCAGATATTCTGCAATCCAACATTTACCGTAAGAAATATCAAAGTGATAATATTGTCCCAATGATCACAGAGGAACATACCGCTCAATGGAAACCTCAAAAAGCGGCTGAGGTCCAAAATAAATTCATTCGTGGAGATATTAACTTGTTAAGTTGTTCCACAACATTCGAGTTAGGAGTTGATATTGGTGATCTACAAGCAGTGATGTTAAGAAATATGCCACCTACAACCGCCAACTACATACAAAGGGCTGGGCGCGCAGGGCGGCGAACAGATTCAGCAGCTTTTGTAGTAACATATGCTCAACGGCGATCCCACGATCTCACTCATTTTGATAATCCAACAAAAATGGTTTCCGGGAGAATCAAACCACCAAGTGCGAATCTTAATAACGAAAAAATTATTGATCGTCATGTCAGATCTGTAGCATACGCTGCATTTGCCCGCTGGGCGGATAAGGAGCATGATAGAAAGTTTAGGTATGTAAGCGATTTCTTCTTCCCCGATATGCCACCAACTGGGTGTGATTTGTTTCGGGATTATTTATATTCAAAGCCAAAAGAGTTAGAGGAAGCGCTTATTCGAATTTTGCCGCAACAAAAACTTAGAGAGATAGGAGTTGCTGATTGGTCTTGGATAAAAAAGATTTTCAATGAAGAAGGCAATGGTTTTTTAGATAAAGCTGAAAATGACATAAAACATGAAGTTGATGCTTTCAAGCAATTGCAGAAGGAGGCTGCTGATAGAGAAAATTATTCCCAAGCGAAGAAGTATCAAGGTATTGTTAGGCAAATTTTAAGCCGAGAGATATTAGGATATTTGGGGTCAAGAAATGTGCTCCCGAAATATGGTTTTCCGATTGATGTTGTGGAACTTAAGACGAATCATTTAATTGGTATTAATTTTGCCAATGATATTGAGTTAGCTAGAGATTTAAGGATTGCAGTATCCGAATTTGCTCCTGGTGGTGAAGTAATTGCTGCAAAAAAAGTGTGGCATAGTGGAGGTATTCGCTTGCTGCCAGGTAAACAATTGGAGAGATTCAATTTTGCAATTTGCAATAAATGCCAGAGATTTCACTATAGCCCAAATGAGCTTCAATCCGTTTGTGATTGTGGTGAAATTATTTCGGATTCAAGAACAAGAGGAGTATTTGTTATTCCAGAAAATGGTTTTATTGCAAGGAATGAAATTGGTACGCCTGGAGAGGAACCGCCACAAAAAACTTATGCCTCTAGCATCTTTTTTGCCAACTATCATCTACCAGATTCATCAGATATAGTAGTGAAAGATTTAGAGCTTGATCAAACTTTAACAACTTCCACGATTCGGGCTTATAAAAGAGTGTCAGCTAATGGTTGGCTTGCTTTGGTTAACGATGGTTATGGAAGGGGTTTCAATCTTTGTAATGTTTGTGGCTGGTCAGAACCAGTTCCTCTTGGTCCAGGGTTCAAGTTGAGCACCCACAAGGATCCACTAACAGGAAGAATGTGTAGTAATAAAAATTTAGATCGTATAAATATAGGTCATCATTTCATGACTGATGTGCTTGAAATTCAGTTAAGTGGAAATAACCCACTTTTACATAATTCCTCTGCAATGATTTCTCTTTTATACGCGTTACTAGACGGCGCAAGTGAGGCAATAGGAATCAGGAGAAATGATATTGAAGGAACTTTCTATTATCACTCATATGGAGAACCACTTTCGTTGATTATTTATGACAATGTTCCTGGTGGAGCTGGGCATGTTGAACGCATTTATGAGAAATTGCATGAAAGTGCAACAATCGCGTTTGATAAAGTAAGTCATTGTGAATGTGGAGAGGATACTAGCTGCTATAATTGCCTACGTAATTATCAAAACCAACGCTTTCATGATAAATTGCAGAGAGGAATGGCAAGAGATTTGTTGTCATCTATGCTAAATAAATAATTTATACCAAGAAAGAAAAATATTTAATTTGGATTCGATCTATTTGCCAACTTAAATCGGTCTTACCAAGCATTTTAAAACAGGAGTTGGGAAAACCAAGAAAATTTCCGACATCGTAGTATATAAAGATTGCGGAGAATATTTTTTATTTTCATCTTGAATACTGCCATGTATTTTGCAAATCGCCAGACAGTCTTTAATATTGCTTGGGGGTGAATCTTCTGGTAAAAAATCTTATAAGGAATTTTTAGATATTCACATGTTTTTCAAACATTGTATCAAAATTAGTAGTGAATATTGGTAAATTAAACCGAAGTGAATAGTCTACAGTAAAATAATGGACAATGTTTGGTTGGCAATTTATCTTGTAATGATCCTGTTCTGAATCCAACAAGACACGCCATATTTTTAGACAATCAATAGATCTGGTTAAATTCAGCAAGATTTCATAAAATACCTCAGGTTGGATTGAAGAGCAAATCGATTCTTTACGTTCTCTACTTATTCGTTTTGGGAAAAAGACATTTGCAGTGTGCAATAAAATAGATGATGCCGAGGGTAGATTGGAGTCATAACAGATACCAGATCCTGCAAAGAACATTAATCCACCTTTATTGTATTGTTCTACAAAATATTTTTCTTCATCCAAAACAGAAAATCCCCTTTTATTCAATTCTATATGCTTCTCTAACAATATTCAACGTTTTTACTAAATCTTCACAATTTAGCCACGTTCCATTTCCTGCGCTATCTCTTTGAGCGCCTGCAGCAGAGCAGCGCGGGCAGTGTCTTCCTGCTTTTCAGAAGCGTAGTTTTGCAAGCCTGCCAGCTTGAGCACGCTGATGGCAGCCCGCAGGCGGGTGTTCTCATCCTCGCTTTCCATTGCCGTGCGCAGCACCTCCAGGGCAGCGCCGACCATGTGCAAGAGCTGCGCCAGGTGCACCTCACGCAAGAGCTGACGGCGCTCCTGCAGTGTCTGCATGAATTCCACATCCTGGTTGCGCCAGATATTGACCCGCTGACGGCTGACGCCCACCCGCTGCGCGATCTGGTTGTCGGTGAGCCCCTCGAGGGCAAGTTCAATGGCAAGCTGTTGTTTGGCGTTGAGTTGGTCGCTCATGGTGTTTCCCCGCTGTTCAAGCCTATATTATGGAATATTTTTTCTATTTTTACAGGATGTCAAAACAGGAACCAGCCCGCTTTATTGAAGAATACCTCACGCTAACAAATCCTTAGAAAGGAATGCTGCTGTTCTCTTCTCTACTTGGAAAAATAATAGATTCCCCCGATGTCATCCTGAAAGGAAACATCCAATCCATCGGTCAAAGCATCCAAGCGGGTGCTCCAATCCGTATAAGTGTTGCGCATGGAGGCATAGTCCAAGATCAAGGCTGCATTTTGGGTGGAAAAGAACATATCCACGGAGGTATTCCCATCCCCCAGCCGCATGTTTGAGATTGGCGTCAGTTCATACGGCATGCGCTGGGTATAAAAAAGCACCAGCGCCGGATCATTCGTGATCAGGGGTGTATCGTCTGGAATATCTTCAATAGCTTGAAGAAAACCAGAGGTCTGGATGGCTCGGGAAGTAAAGCCATAACCATTCTCATGCAAATCTCGGGCATTCGCCCAGGTCCGCAGGGCATAAAAGCGCAGGGGAAGGAACATCACAACGATCATTAGGATAGTTGCAGGCTTCTTCCAGGGAACGGGCATCTGTTCTAAGAAGAAGGCGATCCCATTGACAAACAAAATAACAAATGCCGGCCAAAGGGGAGATAACATGCGGGAATTGATTGATGGAGGCATACTGGCAAACAGGTAGCTGACTACTAGGAAGATCATATAGAGAACAATAGTTAGGATCGACGAGAACATCAATCGGGGGAAGATACCCACTTGTGCTGATTTTCTTTTTCTCAAATAGAAGAAGAGATCGATCATTAACAATGAGATCAATGCGCAAGTTATAATCCCAACTTTGGTCCCATCCGGGATAAGGTTCACCCGATATCCTATATAGGGGATCCAGGTCCGAAAAATGGCAGCCGAATTTTTTAGGAATGAAAGCAATTTCTGCCCCACATCCGTGGGAAAAATGATGGAACGCCCGCCAATGGTATGGTATTGTCTGATGGATGAAATGAACCACATCACGATCGGTAGAACTGTTAGAAATCCAAACAGAAATGCTTTTCGTATCCTTTCTTTCAAAGGAAACTTGGATAAGCAAAGAAGGATGAGCGGGTTGAGAACACACAAAATTACACCAATATAGCGAACCAGCGGAGCCAATGCAGTTAACAGTATTGAAAGGATAAGCCAATGATTCCTTTGTTTCTGGATATAGAGATGGGTAAAGAAGAATGATCCATAGAAAAGGAAAATGAACAATGGCTCTGTCATCAACCCGGTGAAATTCTCAAGCATGATGGGCGCAAAGAGCACCAACAATCCGGACGCAACGGCGATCGGGATGTTTTTACTGAGAACCAGGATCCCCCAGGTGATCGTAAAGATCAACAAGCCAAAGGATACTGCATCGATCACGCGTGCTGCCAGGATATAGTCCCCCACAAGATTAGAGATCTGGCTTAATAGAAATGAATATGCAGGCGGAAAGATATAAAAGGGCGATATTGTTCCATCCGCGGATATCATGGAGATCCCCAAACCGGCATTG
>DMDF01000154.1 GCA_003446605.1 Anaerolineaceae bacterium | reverse complement strand
TTCTTCCCCTTAGGGTCGCCCTCGAAAGCCTCAACCGCATGCTCCCAGGCTTTCAAACCGATATCCTTATGGTAATACTCAGGGAATTCGTTCAGGTGGGCTTTTGCAATCTTAGCTGTCGTGAGGGGATCGTTATCGGTGACGTTGGTATCGGAATCGACCAGTCCATGCTCCAGCTCGATATTCATCCCTACCAAAAACTCTTCCTGGGTGTATTTCACTTTACTGAAATCAATCCCCAGTTGCTCTGCTGCTGCTAATGCTTCCTCTAATGTCCATTTCTTCATTTTATCAATCTCCTTTAAATCGATAGATTAATTATCATTTCATCAAACCAATGCTATAAGAATTTTCAGGCAAGACAATTGTCTTGCCTGCTCTAATTATAGTCCTGAGCAGTCGAGTATGCACCTGAAGGTATGCCCCTGCACTTCAGGTTGGCGGGTGAAATTTGAGGTCAACAAAATTTACGCCGCCACAAAAATATGATTTAAAACGCACGTGCAGACCAACCCACCGTTCTTAATTCAATGATTCTTGTAGACTGTCGCGCTTCCAGCGTGACAGTCACGCATGCAAAGCAAGCGTGACCTACATTTAAAACTGAATCACATCCTTCTCGACCTCGGGATAGATGGCGTCAATCTCCGCCTGGATTTCGATGGTTTTCTCGAGGGCGGTGGCGAGGTGGATGTAATGCCGGGGATCCTCCATCCGGCGACCTTTACGGTCCTTGAGGTATTTGTCCATCACCTGGTAGCCGCCGATCTGGTACTCCCATATTTCGGGAGCGACCCCTTCAAAATAATAGTCCTTGTTGATGTACACCCATCCTGTTTCCTCGTCATACCGGCGTCTGCCAACCGTCAAGTCCTCCCCCTGTCCCTGGAATTTAACCGTCGGTTGATTGAGTTCTTTACTCTTCAAAAGGTGTAAATTGATTAACCTTTGACCTAAGTCTGATAATGCAATAAAAACCTTTTTTTTGGATGTAAAAGGTATTCGCGGAAAGTCAATTTTCAAGAAATCAAAATACATTTTACGGTAAATATTGCTGTATAGAATAGCATAAATATAATTTTGAATCTGTTCCGGTGATGGTTTAATCGAATAAGTCTGCGTTAATTGCTCAAAAATTTTCGAAACAATATTAGACTTTTTTCCAACTTGAGGTTGACTAAAAAGGTCAATTTGTTGCTCATAAGGGTATAGGTATAATGGGAAAATATAGCCAATTTCACTCGTCCTATTGGATATATAACAACTTTCAGTGATTTTGTCTGTTATTAGACAATGCTGCCAACTATCACCTGTCTTTACTTGCCTGACTACTGAAATTGCTAAATTATTATCAAGCAAATGCCCCATTACCTCAGGCCGAGGCATACAATGAAATCCCCTGCTGTTTCCTGTATAGTAAGTATAACGAACATCAAATGGGCGATAAAGAATGGGCTTAATTTTTTCTTTATCTAATCCACTTTCAACAATATCCTTTTGAGCATATCCAACTTTCCAATCTCTCGCATCCTTTCCAAGATTATATGCGGCTCTTGCATATTCTTCATCATATTTTGAAAAGTTCAATACAGTAGTCCATATTTCATCTTTTGACCATTTTATTGTTAACTTATCTCTTGCTGTCACAATACCCACACTATTAACAGGAAAAATATCGTTAACCTTCATCCAATCCAGATAATGCGAAATATTATCAACATTCCGCTGGATGAAAAAATAGTAAGGACTCCTTGGTTCTACTTCGGGGTAACTGCAAGTCGAACAATAATTTTCATCCAACCACTGATATTTTTCCTCCCTCAAACCATACACATCACCTTGAAAAACTTTACCTTTCTTTCCTTTTTCATATTTAAGGAATAGGGCAATAGCCACACCCTGACGAATGTCAAAAACATTCTCATCCTTGCCGCCCTCAGGTGTGGTTTCTCTCTTCAGGCTGTTCCCGTGCAAATCGATTATACAAATCTCGTCAAAGGTCTTCGTTAAACTCTGACGCATTCCTCTAAAGGTCGGGTTGTCCAAATAGCTGTGGTTTGTGATCATCGCTACAATTCCCCTGCCAGCTTTATGAATCTTCCATTGGGCAAAGCGCAGGAATTTAACGTAATCATCTTGAAGCCATTTTGTATTCTTTTCTTCCAAGGGTTTATTATCTACTTCATAATAGCTCTGTGCGCCGTCGATATCTGTCTTTAGCAGTAATTCCGTCCATTCATTCTTATTTGCAGACATACCTGAATAGGGCGGGTTGCCCATGATCACCAGTATCGGCGCTTCTTTCTTAACCATGCCAGCCAACTGGCTTTCCTCGCTCAGAGAATGCAGCCCGGGGAATCCTATCTGGTCGATCTCTTCCATCTCCAATGTATTGGTCAGGTAGAGCTGGAAGCGGTCATCTGCCTGGAGTTTATATCCCAGTGATTCCAGCAAAATGCTGATCTTCATGTGCCCGATGGCATAGGGCGCCATCATCAATTCAAAGGCGTAATAATTCTTCAGGATCTGGTCGCGGATAAAGCCCTTTTTGCCGCCCTCACCGTACTTCTCCACGTATTCCGCTACTGCCAGCTTGATCGCCTCTGCAGGGAAGGTCAGGGTGCCGGCTGCCGGGTCGAGCAGTGTCACCTTGGGGTCTGCCAACCCATCCCGCAGGTCAAATTT
>DMDF01000180.1 GCA_003446605.1 Anaerolineaceae bacterium | reverse complement strand
TGGTGAGTGAGACGATCTAATGCAGCACTCGACAGGAGATCATTGTTAAAAACATCAGCCCATTCAGAAAAATCTCGATTACTTGTAACAATCATTGAGTGCCGTTCATAGCGTTCACAAATAATTTCATATAAATCTTGAATTGAAGATGGGGGCAGGGTCTGTAAACCAAAATCATCCAGGATAAGCAAGTCGCTATTGAGAATAGCAGCAAGTGTTCTGGAGTATGCACCCGTGGCGCGCGCAGCGTTCAAGTCAGCGAGTAGACGGTAAGTAGATTTAGAAATTACACGAAAGCCCCGTTTCAGCGCTTCAACCCCCAGGGCATTCGCAAGATGGGTTTTACCAACTCCTGTTGGACCACAAAACAAAATATTGTCATGTCTCTGAATATAAGCACAAGAAGCGAAGTCACTCAAGTAAGAACGGGAAATGCTGGGGTTCACAGAAAAGTCAAAGTGTGACAACGTTTTTTGCGGGTCACAACCGGATGATTTGAATCTGCGAGAAAGCGCGTCGTGTTCCCTGCGTTCAATTTCATCATCCAATAAAAGGGCAAAAAACTGCAAAGGAGACAAATCCTCTTGAGTAGCTTGTTCAGCGCGTAGTTCAAGTGTATTGAGCATGGTGGATAAACGCAATTGGCGAAGTTTTGGAAGCAAAGGATGGGTCATCATTTGGACGCCTCCTCCCAATTAATAAAGAACTCCCTCGATTTTCTCGCAAATAAATGGGGTTGTCTTTCTTCTTTCGGTGGTGATTCCGGTAATGCCTCACGATCCAGGGCGGCATTTAAAATTTCTTTGATGCGTCGGTAATGATAATCTCCATAAAACAGTGCCCGCTTACACGCGTCCTCCAGGCGTTTATTACCCACAGTTTTTTCCAGGCGCAGGATCGCTTGAACAGAACGTAGCTGGTACAATGGCTTTTCCGAAAACAGTAAACTGACAACAGTATGGGTTGCAGGACCAATCTGTTTGGCTGTTTTAAGACAGTATTGCGGGGTTTGCATGAGGTATTCAGCTTTGTGCGTTGGATAATGCTCATTTCTAGTGCTCCACGCTCCTTTCTTAGTCAATAAAACATGGGTACACACCAGATTTTGCTGTTCATCATAAACTTCAAGCATCTTTTCTCCAATATGGACAGAAACTTTTTTACTCACATAGCGGTAGGGTATGGAATAATAACAACTGCCTACCTGAATGTGGCAATCTTTGTGAACTTTTGCCATCCGTACTTCATTAAGCACGTATGCTTCTTTGGGTAATGGGATTAATGCTTGTTTTTCGTGCTGGTTGAATAAAGCTAAGGGTGCCTGGTGCGTGGTGCCATGCTGTCTCACCCCTGCTATTTCGATTATCCAATGTTTCAGGTGTTGGTTGGCGGAATCAGCACTTTCAAATGTACGCCCAGCCATGAAGTTTCTTTGAACGTAATGAACCCCATTCTCCACCTTACCTTTGTGTTCGGGAGTACGTGGCCGGGTTGGGTTGACCAGAAAACCATAGTATTGGGCCATTCTCCGATATGCCTCACCCAGAATTGGATCGTAGATCAATACTTTTTTCACAGCTGCTTTCAGGTTGTCTGGAACGATTACCTTAGGTATTCCCCCAAAGTACTCGAATGTGCGGCGATGAAGAGCTATCCACGTGGGTATCTTCTGATCGAATACAATTTCTGCGTATTGATGACGGCTATACCCTAATGTGCCTACAAATACGTATGCATTCCGGATCCGTCCGCTTTTTGGATCGTACAACTTTCCAACATATCCAAAATCTACTTGCATTTCTTCTCCGGCAGCTGTGTGCACCCGGGTAAAACTTTCCGGCTCTTTTTCTAGATCGAGACGGCTGACAAACCTGCGTAATGAGGAATAACTACCTCTGTACCCGTGTTCATCTCGTAACCTCTGCCAGATTGCCATCATTTCTACCCCTGCTTCTAGCATACTGATTACATAATCGCGGTGAGGCTCAATACTGGAAGGAATCTTTGGTGGTTTTGCTGCTGGTCCTAATTCCCTTAGTAATTCCTCTTCTTCTACCATTGCTCTGGTTACATCCAAATATCCTTTTTCCTCTGCTAGTAATTTATATTTATGAACTGTTGGTCGTGATAGTCCAAGGTTAGTTCCAATCTGTCGTTCGCTTTCACCGGCTCTTATTCGATAAATTATTTCCCGTATTATATTCACGTGTTTGCGCTCCATATTTTAGGCTCTCCTTTGATTTTTTACTCAGGAGAGATTGTGCCACAGTGGTAAACACCGGGCGACTATGGGTGGTATACATCGTGCGACTATGACTGGTAACCATAAGGCGGCTCTATGTGGTAAACACCGGGCGACTACTACTGGTAAAGTCTAACCCGGTAATTGACAGTACAATAACTAGTATGATTTTCCCTAAATACAACATTTCTTGTCAGATCTATAGAAAACTTTGATAGGTTCATCATGTCTGATCTCTCTCTACCACACCCGTATTCGCACGACCTAAGACTTCCCGCCTGGGGGCCTTACAGCAAAAAGTACAATGGCATATCCCATATCCCGGAAATCACCAGTGGCATCCGTTTTGACCTGAGCGTTTTTCCAGGCTATTATCGCCACCGTGTCACCGCCCCCCACACACAGTGGGAATCCGGATATCATCCCTGGGAAGCTGCGCCGGGGTTGGAATATTTTTCCTTCCGTTACGATCTCGAGTGGAAAGATCAAGTATATTGTGACGTGGCTTTTTTTCCCTGGAACGAAGATGAGCAACGAGCTCGGGTAATACGGTGCGAATTTGTGAACAATACATCCCAAGCTCAACATACGGTATTACACTACATGGCCTACCTGAATTTTCCTCCCTTACGTGCCTATTCCGAGGAAGTTATCATCCCATCTGATATGCATGTGCCGCCTGGCACAATCTGGATCGATGCACTCGATTACAACGACCTGCAGTTTGCCACCCCGCGCCCCAGTGATACCCTGGTGTACGAAGGGTGGTTGCGGGGTGAGGTCAGGGGGAATGGTTTTGTCCACGGTAGCGGTATTGGTGAGAATTTTGGCAAAGAGGTAGGCGATCAGGTCAGTTACTCATTTAGCATTCCAGATGCCCTCTCAGATGGACTGCTACTGGTACGCTATCGAGCAACAGAGGGTCAGATAGCCTTCACTACCCATGGTTTGCACAACGGCAAACTGCTTTTTGCACACACACAGGATTTTGCCTTATTACCCTTATCGTTGGGTGCTGTGCCAGCTGGTGAACTAACTTTCGAATTGATTTCTCTCGGAGGTGCTCCCCTGGAACTGGATGGTTTTGTATTGATGGAAGCTTCCAGACAATCAGAAGTGCAATTCTCCCCACATAACTGGAATCCTGTCCCTGAATTGCTAACAGGTCCTAAAGAGAACACGTTGCTATTGCTATACCACGACATGCCTACAACTTACGGTCTCTCCTGGGGTGACCAATCTTCCGAAGTGCGCCAATTCTTCTCCTCTGAAATCGATCGTAGCCTGCCTTACTATGTGACTGATCATGTAAAAAAGGAGATCAGGACCGATGAAGCTGGTCATTTCACCAATATTATCATCCGCCCAGTGATCCTCCCCCCAGATACCAAGGTGGTGATCTATGGGCTGGTTTGTCAGGGCAATCAAACGCATGTCGACAAGTTACTTACTGACTTTGACCCAACTTCACCCAGCCTGGAAAGTCAATATCTAAGCAAACGTAAAAAGGTAGTAACCTTCACCAGTAATCCACCCGGACAGGCATACCAATTTAGTCTGGAACGCATGGCAGCAACCCTGCTCAGCAACGTCATTTACCCGGTTTACACCCGTCGTAGCTTTATCCGCCACTTCACACCAGGAAAACGCTGGGACTGCCTGTATACGTGGGATTCAGGTTTTATCAGTCTGGGATTACAAACCATCGACCTGAGACGCGCTATCGATTGTTTGCATGCTTATACCACACCACCCGGAGATCCACAGGCTGCTTTTCTGCATCATGGCAGCCCTGTCCCAGTGCAGATCTACGCGTTTCAGGAACTGTGGAACAAAACTCAATCACGCGAGCTGCTGGCCTATTTTTATCCGCGATTGCGCCAGTTTTATCTGTTCCTGGCTGGGCGGTTGGGTAGTTCTACCACCCGCTGTCTTAAATCCAACCTGCTCAAGACCTGGGATTATTTCTACAACTCAGCTGGTTGGGATGATTATCCCCCACAAGTGTATGTCCACCAGCAACAACTCGAAAAATATACCACACCGGTGGTCACTACCGCCCATGCTATCCGCACTGCCAAGATTTTGCAGAATGTTGCCTTTGCCTTAAACCTAACCGAAGATGTTGCCGATTATCAGGCAGATATCGATCTCTTCACACAGGCACTACAACAACATACCTGGGACGAGACTGCTGGAGTTTTCAGTTATATCGTCCACGACACGTTTGGACAACCCACCGAGGTCCTGCGGCATACCAGCGGTGAAAATTTCAACCTTGGATTGGATGGCATCAGCCCTCTGTTCGCTGGCATCTGCACCCCACAGCAAGAGCAACGCATCATCGCACGCATAACTTCCCCAATGAACATGTGGAGCTCGATTGGTCTGGTTTCGGTCGATCAAAGCGCTCCTTATTACCTCGCAAGTGGTTATTGGAACGGGGCAGTCTGGTTCCCGTACCAATGGTTCCTGTGGAAAGCGTTACTTGACCTGGGATATGCCGACCTGGCCTTTCAAATTGCTCACACCGCTCTGGAATTATGGAAAAGTGAAGTTGAGGAAACCTACCATTGCTTTGAACATTTTATTGTGGCATCTGGACGTGGTTCGGGTTGGCACCAGTTCGGTGGGCTTTCCACACCGGTGCTGCACTGGTTCAATGCTTATTATCAGCCCGGTACGCTAACCTGTGGCTATGACACCTGGATTGAATC
>DMDF01000202.1 GCA_003446605.1 Anaerolineaceae bacterium | reverse complement strand
TTTGCGAAGTATATGATTACCTTAATTTAAAAATGAACATATCCAGTGTTTCAACTTCAAAGTTATAGGCTTTCTTTTTCTCGCGACTACGGATGCCACTAATGATAAAAAATATGACCGCCAGAATGCCCAACAAGAGAGTCACTTTGTGAACACCTGGAAGAAAACCCATCTCCGGAAAATCCGGGATAAAGCCATTCCCGATTGCGTTATAGGTATCATTCGGGATGATAATAGTGCCGGTTTTCAGGGTAACCAAGAGGATCGCGCCACGATAAATCAACCATCCTGCCAAAGAAGCCACGAACGATGGTATACCAAGCTTTGCAACTAGCAAGCCGGTTAGCAACCCGGCTAGAATACCCATTCCCAGTACCATCGGGATCACAATTCCCACAGGGAGATGCCATGAAACCATCGCGATGGCAGATACAGCGCCTAAAAAGCCTGCCAAAAAGCCTACCGAAAGATCAATATGCCTGATCACAATCACCAGCGTCATACCCACTGCCAACACAGCAATATAACCGGTCTGGTTGATGAGATTACTGATATTTCGCGGAGAAATGAAAATACCATCGGTCATGATGGTAAAGAAGATCATAATTGCAAAAAGCGCGATGAACATACCGTAATCACGGATATTTTGCTGTATGGTTTGTTTTACATTTTTAAAGAATGACATTTGTGAATCTCCTTAATAATTAGTCGCAAGCTGCATAATTTTTTCTTGGGAAGCTTCCGATGTTGTCATTTCACCCGCAATCTTTCCAGAAGAGACAATATAAATTCGATCGCTCATTCCCAGAATCTCCGGTAATTCGGATGAGATCATGATAATGCTCATTCCCTGTTCAACCAACCTGTTCATGATGGTGTAGATCTCGTATTTAGCGCCCACATCAATACCGCGGGTAGGTTCATCCAAAATAAGAATCCTGGGGTTGACAAATAACCATTTTGCGACTGAAACTTTTTGTTGATTTCCACCGCTCAAATTCAAAACGCGTTGTTCAATACTGGGTGTCTTGATCCCCAATGAATCGCGGTATTCATTCGCCACCATCACTTCCTCGTTGCTGTTCACAACACCGCCATCCGCGATAGCCCGCAGATTGGCAAGTGTGATATTTTGTTTTACATCCTGTATCAGTATCAAACCGTTCCCCTTACGATCTTCCGTAACATACGCAAGACCGGCTTTAATGGCTTGTTCCGGATGTTTGAAACCGATCTTTTTGTCATCCAGAAACATATCGCCATGCAGAATATAATTTTTCGGATTCCCAAACAAGCTTAACGCCAGCTCTGTGCGCCCAGATCCCATCAAACCAGCCAGACTCACGATCTCCCCTTCACGAACATTGAAATTGATATCCTGCAATATCGTGCGCCCGATGGAAGAATCATACACAGTCCAATCCTTCACTTCAAAAATCGTTTCTCCAATCTGGCGTGGGGCACGATCGGGGTAGATGTTATTAATTTCTCGCCCTACCATGTGTTTGATCAGCACATTCTCTAACACTTCACCCTGATGCGCGTCCAGCGTACAAATAGTGTGTCCATCCCTAAGAACAGTCACACGATCAGCAATGCTGATCACTTCCTTTAACTTATGAGAGATCAAAACGCTTGTAACCCCATGTTTTTTGAGATCACGCAGTAAAATCAAAAGATTTTCGCTATCAGATTCATTCAGTGCAGAAGTTGGTTCATCCAGGATCAACAATTTCACATCCATACTCAAGGCTTTTGCAATTTCAATCAACTGCTGTTTCCCCAGCCCCAGATCTTTCACCTTCACCGTGGGATTGACATCAAGCTTGACTTTTTTCAGCATTTCCGTGGCGCGTTGTATGGTTTCATTCCAATCAATCACAAAGCCATTCTTGATCTCATGCCCAAGGAAAATATTCTCATAAACCGTCAATTCCGGAACCAATGCCAATTCCTGATAGATAATCGCGATTCCGGCATTTTTACTGTCTCTGATATTTGCATAGATCTGTTGTTCTCCATCGAATATGATCTCCCCACTATAATCGCCATGTGGATATACCCCGCTTAATATCTTCATCAATGTTGACTTCCCCGCTCCATTTTCTCCTACCAGGCAATGGATCTCCTTTTCCTGCACAGTGAAACAAACATCATCCAATGCACGTACGCCAGGAAACTCTTTGGTTATGTGATTCATCTCCAATATGGGATTATTCATTGATCGCTCCAATTCCCAATAATTCATAGTATAAGAAATTTTTACAGGAATAGTAATGGGAAAACCCATCACTATCCCTGTATCGTGGAAAAATTTTGGTTACTCTAAGCCAGTGAAATCTTCAGCTGAGTAGTATCCCGAATCGATCAGAGCTGATTTGACATTGTCTTTATCGACAGTGACAACAGCGGATTGGATCGCCGGGATCTCCGCAGCGCCATTATCATAAGCGCCTTGTGAGACAGGTTCATTCCCCTCGAGCAGAGCAACGGCGGCACTGATGGCGTCTGCAACAAGCGTGCGCACATCTTTCCATACCGTCATGGATTGTTTTCCGTCAATGATATACTGCACAGAAGCTTTTTCTGCATCCTGACCGGTCACATAGTACATAGTGACGTCGGTATCCACACCGAAAGCATCCGCAATAGCGCGAGCGGTTCCATCATTGGGAGCAAGGATGAATACCTCACCCTTATCAGCTGCGGTAGTAGCAGTTAAATTAGCTTCTGCCAGGTTCTTGGCAGTGTTGAAATCCCAGTTGGTGGTAACCTGACCAATGATCTTGCTCATTTCATCACGGGTGAGGGTAGCTTTATCCTGTAAAGCTATTGCTTCACTAGAATTCTTTACAACGAATGTTCCATCAGCGATCTTGGGCTGCAGTACACTCCATGCACCTTCGAAGAACAAGAAGGCATTGTTATCAGATGCCGCACCAGCATATAAATACAGCGGGTTGCCAGTTCCGGTTGCTTTATCAACCAGGTACTGTGCCTGCTGTGCGCCAACCGCAATGCTGTCGAATGTGACATAGTAATCAACTGCTGTGGTTTCACGGATCAGGCGGTCATAGGAAATAACTTTTACGCCAGCTTTATTTGCTTCTTCTGCGGCTGCAGCAGCAGCTGTGCCATCTTGCGGGCAGATGATGAGGACTTTGACGCCCTTGGAAATAAGAGCTTCAACATTGGCTTTTTCCTTGGCGGAATCACCCTGACTGAAGAGAATCTCAACGCTGTAACCAGCAGCAGTTAATGCTTCCGTAAAGCGGGTTTCATCCTGAATCCAGCGAGGTTCATCCTTCGTAGGGAGAATGATCCCAACTGCTAATGCTTCACCTTCCATGCTCTCGCTTTCAACAGGAGCACTTTCTTCAACTTCTGCAGCGGTTTCCGCCGATCCACAAGCTGATAGCACCATCGCGAAAATCACCAGTATTGCTAATATCGAGTAAGACGAAAACTTCTTTGACATTTTCAACCTCCTTAAATAGATGATCTGATTTTTTTGTTCTTATTCAATCTATTTTTTCCTGTTCACCTCCCCAACACACATTTTTCTTCTCTTTGTGGTTAAAATTCCACAACCAATAGTCAGGTATTATTCCGTATAGCTTTTCTCAGTTTGTAAAAATAATCCGGTAGGTTGATCTACCGGGAAACTTCATTGAATCTCGATTAGAATCATCGGTCGTTAAAGAATACAATATTTTAGCGATGGAAATTTAGAACTTCCCCCTATATCCATTGGGGGGTTTCCCCTATTTCAAGCAGGGGTGGAATTTTTGGATTTCCGCTTCGATTCCACTCTGGGATGAGGAATTTCAACCATAAGTGCGGTTCCCCTTGGGTCTCCTTTTTCCAAATGCATGCGACCCCCCAACAAAGAAACTCGTTCACTGATGCCAATCAACCCATAATGACCATCCGCTGTGAGTGATGTCAGATCCAGATCATCAGGCAGCCCTTTGCCATCATCACTGATAGCTATCATCATGGTACGTGGAGAAGTATGTCGCAATTCAACCGCAACCGTGGTTGCATGAGCATGCCTCCAAACATTGTTCAAACTTTCCTGCAAGATGCGGAAAATAGATAATTCGATCGCCTCCGGCATTCGACCCAGGTCGGAATCCATATCGAGGCTGTAGGCTACACCGGTGCGTTTATGCCATTCATAGACATAAGATTGGATAGCCGCACCCAGACCAAGGCTGTCGATGGTGGGAGGGCGTAAGTTACCACAAATATGCCGTAAGTTTCCAATCAGATCGCGGATGCTTTTGCGCACTGTCGCTAAATCCGCTTCCAGTTCTGGTGAAACCATCTGCGTGGTAGCTAATTCTTCCAGCTCGTAATTGATGCTCAACAAATCCTGAATGATCTGATCGTGAAGTTCGCGGG
This sequence comes from Anaerolineaceae bacterium, assembly GCA_003446605.1. Lineage (GTDB taxonomy): Bacteria > Chloroflexota > Anaerolineae > Anaerolineales > Anaerolineaceae > UBA4781. The sequence goes on along the minus strand of DMDF01000202.1, from coordinate 691 downwards.
CAAGGTGTTTGCGTTCTTCTTCTCCTTCTGAAAGCAAGCGGCGCTGCGCTTCGCGTAATGCATTATTGGTCTGGTCAAGCGCTTGAAGTTGTTCAGCCAGCTGTTCTGCAAGTTGGCGATTGAGCGATCCTTCCGCCGCCAGGTCTTTTTCAAGCAGGATCTGATGATAGCGTAATTTCTCCGTATAATCGCGAACCGTATCGTAACTGTTGAAATCCCAAATATTCGGGGTCATGCGCTGTGAGGCAGTCGTTCCCAATAGATAATTCACAACTTCCTCGCGGTTCGTTTCATCTGTTCTCAGATCTGCAGAGATGCAACCCTGCTGTAGAACAATGATGCGGTCAGTAACCGCAAATAGATGATCGAGATTATTGCTGCTGAACAGAACCGATACCCCCAGCTGGCGCCAATTCTGGATCAGTTCCAATAATTTTTGCTGGTTGGGATAGCTAAGAGAAATAGTCGGTTCATCAATCACGATCAATTTTGCTGGGAAGGTCAGAACACGGGCAATGGAGATCATCTGGCGCTGTTCACCAGAAAGGTTGTAAACGATCTCATGCAAAGATTTAACTTGCACTCCCAAGCGTGCCAATAATGAGAGGGCTTGTTCCTGCATGGTATGCTGGTTGAGCCGCCGCAGTAATCCCAACCCACGTGGGGAACCCAATTCATTTCCCAGAAAAAT
>DMDF01000151.1 GCA_003446605.1 Anaerolineaceae bacterium | reverse complement strand
ATGGCTTCGCGCACGCTGATGTAGGCATCGTGCAGTTCCACATATTTCCCAACGATTGCTACATTGATATCTCTTTCGGGATGGTGAATGGCATACACAAGATCATCCCACTGCTTCCAATCGGGTTGCATGAGCGCTTCTTGATGGAAGTAGTTTAGTAAATATTCAGCTACATGGTATTTTTCAAGCGTTGAAGGAACCTCATAATAGGAATCAAGCGTTTGCATGGGGATGACAGCATCTTTTTCGACATCACAAAATAGAGCGATCTTTTCGCACAGATTTTGCTCTACCGGATGATCGGCACGTGCGATGATCATATTGGGGGTGATACCCATGGAACGCAGTTCGCGTACTGAATGCTGGGTGGGTTTGGTCTTCAATTCATTGGTGGCGCCGATAAAGGGTAGCCAGGTAACATGGATGTGGAAGGTATTTTCGCGCCCAACGTCGTTGCGCAGCTGGCGAATGGCTTCCAGATAAGGCTGGCTTTCGATATCGCCAACCGTACCTCCCACTTCGATCAGGATGAAATCGGCATTTGATGATTCGGCAACCTTCATGATACGGCGTTTGATCTCATTAGTAATATGTGGGATGACCTGAATGGTACCACCCAGATAATCACCTTGCCGTTCTCTGCTGATGACCTCCGCATAAACTTGACCGGTGGTCACATTGCAGTCCTTATTGAGCGGGATATCAATGAAGCGTTCATAATGACCGAGGTCGAGGTCGGTTTCTGCTCCATCATCCAGGACAAAAACTTCCCCGTGCTGATAGGGGCTCATAGTACCCGGGTCCACGTTTAAATAGGGGTCGAGCTTCTGCACACCGATCTTAAAACCTCGTTCTTTAAGCGATCTACCTAAGGCTGCTGCAGTCAATCCTTTCCCAACCGAACTGACAACACCACCTGTAAAAAAGATAAATCTGGTCTGCATTTTATTTTTATCCATGGTCTCACTTTCATACCGAATTAAAGAAGAAGGGAGGGTTGTTTCAAGAACCCTCCCTATGAGTGCAAATCCTTTTCTCTCATTTGCGCTGTAATCTTTGGTTTCATCTTCTGGTTTTTATTAATAATAGCATGGAAAAACCCATACCGGTTCAGTTTCCTTGGTTAAAAAGAAATAACAGATACCCATCTGTTATTTCTTTTTTAACGGCTGCCGAGCGTGCGTTTTAAAATATCTTCTTGTTCGTCTGACAACCCCTTATCCTTTTTTGCTTTATTGGAATGTGCGAGTGGAATTTCCTCGTCGGATTTATCCATCGCAGCACGCAACGCGATTTCCATGGCGGTTGGTTCATTGATGATGGGTGCATTAGGTTCCTTCTTTTCACCAGCCGGTTTTGATTTCTTGCTTTTTCTGGGTTGGCGAGCAGGGGTGATGGTTACACCTTCGATAGCATCCAGCTCGGGTTCCAGAGCGCGCATACTGAGTTTAATCTGTCGTTTGCGGCGGTTGAAATCAAGTATTTTCACTTCAACTTCATCACCAACATTGACCACATCAGAAGCAGATTTTACATAGCCATGCGTGAGTTCACTGATATGAACCAGACCAGGTTTTTCAGCGCCAATATCCACGTAGGCTCCGAATTTTTCAAGCTCTACGACCTTCCCTTTAACGACCTTATCTTTTTCAAGGTCACGCCATTCGACTTTAAAGGGCTCCTTCATAGTGACTTCGATGCGATCGGTGCGCACTGTGCGCACCCACACATCTACTTCCTGACCTTCTTGCAGTGCATCTGATACACGTTTTAAAGGCAGATTATCGGGAGTGATAATTTGTGATACATGGAGAAGAGCGGGTTGTTCAACACCAATATCTACAATAGCACCGGCAGTGCTGGTTTTCAGCACTTTCCCTTTCAGATGCATTTTTCTTACGAGGTTTTCCGACTTTGTGATATCGGTAACAATACTAGATTCCATTCTGTTGTTCTCCCGTTTATTTTGTCAAACGGTCGTTCATTATACTCTTCACACAGGCATCTGTCAATTAAGACTGGAGCATTAATGAAAAAGGGAAAAAACCATGTGAGCTTAATGCTGTTTTTAAAAAAGCCACCTATTTTTATACCAGCCCGTGGGGATAATTTCAAGCAATTCTATAATCCTCAAAGGGAAAATGAAAAAAATTTAAGATTCGTTTTGGACTTCTACCTCGGCAGATTGAATCGAGGAAGATGGATCCATCCACACTTCATCACCCATCATCTCCATCATGGCGCTATATGTTCGATCGCACATGGATTTAATAGCTTCGCCTTTTGGCAAAGCAAGATTAGGATGGATCGGTAATCCAACTTTCAGTGTCAGGTATGGTTTTTTACGATAGAACCTTCGAAAGCCGTTTACTTCTCGATGCTTGATGACCATTGGAATAACGGGAACTTGCGCTTCGTAGGCAACAAAAAATGCTCCTTTCTTAAAGGGTTGTAATGTTTTATTGTGCAGGATCAAATTCCCTTCTGGGTAGATTCCCAGTAATATCCCGTTCCTTGCTTTTATAACCGCATTGGCTAAGAAGGTCCGAATTTCTTGGAAAGAATCCCCTAATTCAAGACAGCCACCCAATCGCAGGATCAAACCTGCAATGGGGATCTTAAAATTTCTTTTTTGAGAGACGAAGATCACCTGTCGTGGAAAAGTAGCCAGATCAATCATGGTGCAATCCAGATAATGCATGTGGTTACATACGATGACACCTTTCTTCATGATCTTCAGCAATTTGCGATTTTCGATCCTCAATCTGAAGTATCCGAAATTGATCAAAGCAAGAATGGGCATCGCCACGAAATAATAAAAGGGAAATCGCAGAATGGAAAGCAGGGGTCTATCGCAGTAGAATTTATGCTTTCGATTATTTCGCATCTTCGATCACCTCATAAAACATGGCTTCCAACTTCCGGGCACTGCTTTCAATACTGTAGGCATGTGCGCTTTCAGCATAGCGGGCGGACATTCTATTGCGTTCATCGGCATGTTCGATCCAATAATCAATTTTATGGGCGAGATCCACATAATCTCCTGCTTCGAATAAGGAACGTTCATCCAATGCGAATTGAGGTGCGGCAGATTTTACTGAATTGGATATTACCGGAACAAGCCCGCAGGCAATAGCTTCAAGGCAGGAGATAGCTTCGATCTCAATATCAGAGGGGTGCACATACAATTTACAGGTATGAATCAAAGATACCAAATCGGGTTGCGAATAATAATCGAAGGTTGGGGAAAGCGGTAATTTTTGACCAAGTTTGATTAATCTGCTTCTTTCAGGTCCATAACCGGCAAAATGAAGTTGAATACTATCGCGGTATTTTGACCCATTCACAGCTTCGATCAAAATATCCTGCCGCTTTTCAGGGGCTAATCTTCCAACAGAAAGGATATGAAATTTACTGTCTGTATTTGAACCCTGATTTATAAGTGGAGAAAAGGTATCGGGAATACCATTTGAGATAACATGCAATTTTGAGCGGTAGTCACGCTTCACTAATTGCGAAGCAATGAATTGCGATGGGCAGTGAATGTGATCAAAACCATTATAAAAACGATTTCTAAACCGCCGATAAAGATAATCGGATAATATGTTGCTATTTTTAGGTTGAAGATTGTAGATCATGTTCTCGGGCTGTAGATGAAAAGCGGCACAGTGTGGCAGGTGCATTTCTTGGGCAATTTCCATCGCTTGAATCTCTAATTCGAATGGGAGAAAAAAATGTGCAATATCTGCCTGCGAAAAAGCTTGACGGATTACATCTTTTTCAGGCTTGCCAAAAATGAAGTTCTGTTTCTTGGCAACCGTACTGACAATGGGGATGTACCGACGTGGTACCACGAATTTATTGTTTTCGGGTATGCCGGTGGATAGAATTTTTACCTGATGCCCCTGCTTCCGGAGATAATCTGCTGTCCGCCGGGCGGTCATGGTAGTACCATTATTTCCCCAATCATACATGTCAATAACAAAAATGATTACGAGTTTCTTGTTAACCATAATGCAAACCCTCAAGAAAAAAATAGTAGCACAAAATAGCAGATGGAATGAAAAATCTCTGTAAATTCCCCACTATTAATGCGGAGATACTATCTTGATAATTAAAGGTATTCCAATTCCTTTGAACAAGTACAGAAAATATGATATCTGATTCCTTTTTATCATATAAGCAGTTTCCTTAAAGTGTTTGATCTAAATATCCAAGGATGAGCTCAATGGCTTTATCCATCTGAGGATCGATGCCTGCGTCAAAGTCTTCCTGAGTGTAATCTACTTCCAAGTCTGGAGTTAAACCGATCCCATTGATTTGCTTTCTATCCGGGGTCAACCAGCGCGCAACTGTAACTCGAATGGCACCATTATCACCATCCAGTTCGATCCAATTCTGTACAGAACCCTTACCATACGTGGTAGTGCCAACTAGGGTGCCTCTACCGCGATCTTGGATGGCTCCTGCGGTAATCTCTGAGGCGGAGGCAGAACCACCGTTGACCAGCACGACCAGTGGAAGGTCAGGAGCGATTGCATTTCCTAATGCGTCATAAGTGTGATCGGTGCCATCTCCCCATTCTTCGATCATGATGGGACCATCTTCAATAAAGAGGGATGTAATGTCGAAAGCTGCATCTAGGTAACCACCGCTGTTGTCGCGCAGGTCGAGGATGATACCGGCAGGATGCTGCGCCAGCAACTCTTCCAGCGCACCCTGTGCCTCTTCCCCAGCATTGATGCTGAATTGGTACAGGTTGATATAAGCGATATTGTTTTCCAACATTTCATATTCCAAAACAGGAATCTCAATTTCAGCACGGGTGATGGAAACATCGAAAGGATTATCAAGACCCTCTCTGAGGATGGTCAAGGTTACAAC
>DMDF01000186.1 GCA_003446605.1 Anaerolineaceae bacterium | reverse complement strand
TTTTAATACTGCACAAATAGGAATATATGCGCTGGTACTGATCTAGTCTGAGACCGCAACGAAATATCTATACTTATGGGAATTAGGTTTGTCCCTAAATGACATAACCTTTATAAACTAGCTCAATTTAGATGAGCTGAAACGTTCCCTACCTTATTTGTAAAGAGTAAAGAAAACCGGCACTAGCCGGTTTTCTTTTTATGTATATGGGAAGGGTACTGGTTTTATCTGCGGCGATTGCTGCGCCCTTACAGCAACAGCACATAATACAAAACGTTGGAAATGGCTTGTGTGGCGGATGCTACATAGGTCCAGGCAGCAGCATCCAAAACTTGATTGACGCCGGTTAGTTCACTGCTGTATAAAATACCTTCATTCACCAAAATGGCTTTGGCACGTTTGGAGGCATCCAGTTCGACAGGGATAGTAATGAGAGAAAAGACAGCCACACCAGCGAACAATATAACCCCAACCCAAGCTAAATTGTCATTGGAAAAGAAGTAACCCATGAAGAATAGAATGGGTCCAAGCCAGCTGCCAAGTTGTACTGTAGGGATCATGATTGAACGCAGTTTGAGGGGACCATACGATTCTTTGTGCTGAATGGCATGCCCGGTTTCATGTGCAGCTACTCCTGCTGAAGCGATGCTGTTACCCTGATAAACATCTGCACTCAAGTTAAGCGTTTTATTACGTGGGTCGTAATTATCACTAAGTGTTCCCCGTGTTTGTTCAACCTTTACATCAGATAAGCCATTTGCATCCAGTATGTGGCGCGCTACATCGGCACCACTCATGCCATTACTGGTGCGAACTTTAGAAAATTTATTATACGAGGACTTGATCTTAGCCTGTGCCCAAAAACCCAATATGAGGGCTGGCAGTGAGATCAGCAAATACATTCCATAACCACCGAGATACATAATATTTCCTCCAACCAATCAACTCTTTGCACCTATTATAAAAGTCTTTTACTGAAAAATTGTAAAACCTGTATTAATTTTTCATGACGGACTTCCTGTTGACTTTACGAACAATCCTTTATATAGTAATAATGGCTGGTGGTTTTACCAGATGAAAAACTATGGCAGAAATTGATCAGGTGGAAGTCCTCAGTTTGAAGAAGGCTTGCATACAGAAATTGCAACAAGCCATCCTTTCAGGTACTTTCATCATTGGTGAACGCCTGCCTTCTGAGAGGGATCTGGCACGCCAATTGGGAGTAAGCCGCCCGGTTCTGCATGAAGCCGTTGTGGCGCTCAATGAGCAGGGATTGGTACAGATCGAAGCAAGACGCGGTGTATTTGTGCGTGACTATCGCAAAGAATCTTCTATTGTACTTATCAATACCTTGCTGGAATACGAGCAAGGTGATTTTGCTTCCACGCTTTTTACCAGTTTGATCGAAGGACGGTTGCTCATCGAACGCGAAACAGCCCGCCTGGCAGCACAGCGCTGTGGTAAGGAGGCAGTGGATGCTCTGCAAGTACTATTAGCACGTGGAAGAAGTGCCACGGTTGAATGTGCAAGGGCATTAACTGATTACGATTTTTGCTTTCACCTAGAAATAGCACTAGCATCAGGAAATCAAATGTATCCCATGATCCTTAATTCATTACGAGGAGTGCACAGCAACCTTGTTGGAAGGTTTTATCAGGATATTTACGGAACAAATGTTGTTGAACAGGTGTTGGATAATCACAAACAATTGGTGCAGGCGATCTCCAAGGGGGATGCACCTGGCGCAAGTGAGATCATGGCACAACTATTGCGGGATGGTGAAGAAAATATTAACCGCATCTTTTTCAATACGTAATGGATGGATAGAGGAAAAATGGCGACCCCAAGTACGATACACACTACATCACATCGAAAACAACCCCGCAATCTCTCCCCGACATTCAATCCCTCATGGGTGCGTGATCCTGAACATCGTGCAAAAGTCAAAGGTTTTTTACGTGGCTATATTGAGAATGGGGGTACTGTCTTGCAGATCAACATGATCGATGCGGATACCCTGCGGGAAACACAGAAAAATCCTGCAAACTATAAACACCTGCTAGTGCGGGTGACAGGATATAATGCATATTTCACGAGCATTGGTAAAGAACTACAAGATGAGATCATTGCTCGTGAAACACATCAAATCTAAAGGGTGCTACCTATGGCTGAAATAATCATGGATAACATCACTGCCAACTACCTGCACTTGCAGAGGCGTTCAACGGAGGATGGACCAGGTATCCGTACCACGGTCTTTCTAAAAGGTTGTTCGCTGCACTGTGCTTGGTGCCATAATCCGGAAAGTATTTCCATAAAACCCCATTTGCAATGGTTGGAAAGGCTATGCATTGGCTGCCAGACCTGTGTGCTTTCGTGCCCAAATGAGAGTTTACGCATGGAAAATGGTAAATTGCGCATAGATAGAAGTAGATGCCGTACCTGTGGAGTGTGCGTGAATGCCTGCCCGGCGAACGCGTTGGAACTACTGGGAAAACGAACAACCGTGACGGAACTAAGCGCTGAAATATTGAAAGATAGCTCTTTCTTTGCTCAGTCCGGTGGGGGTGTTACCCTATCGGGCGGCGAACCGGCACTGCAGCCGGAATTCTGCGCAGAAATGTTCCAAATCCTCAAAGAACACGGGATTCACACCGCTTTGGATACCTGTGGAAATGTTCCCAGGGAAAATCTTGCTATGATATTGCCATATACCGATCTTGTTTTATATGATGTAAAAATAATAGATACAGAGGAACATAAAAAATACACCAGTGCGGGTAATGAACGCATTCTGGAAAATTTGGTCTGGATAGGGAAAATACTGAAAGAAAAATATCCAGAAAAGAAACTCTGGATCCGTACCCCCTTGATACCCGGTGCGACCGCCAATAAGCAAAACTTGCAAGCGATAGCGATCTTTCTCAATGAAAATCTGATGGGCATGGTGGAACGTTGGGAACTGTACACGTTTAATAACCTGTGTCGGGATACATATGACCGATTGAATTTGAACTGGGATTACAGCGAACAACCCCTGATGAGTCCACAGGAATTGTCAGAGTGTGAAAAGTGGGCAAAAGAAATGTATGCGGAACCACAGTCCGTTTCCGTAAGCAGTGCTGCTCGCTCAAATCAATAAAAGGATGGAATCCATGGAACGCGACTTACCCCTTTCACAGGAGTTTACCAAACAGGATATTCAAGACCTGAATGTGGAGCTGAAAGTGGGGGCGCTGGGGGTATTCCATGCCGCCCATCGCAGGACAGATCTATCCAAAAATTGAATTGAAGAGCATTCCTCTATACAAATAATTATTTTGCAAATCGCGAGATACGAGACTGGTGTTCACCAGGTAAATGAACACTGATGGTATCTTAAAAATTCTGGTCGTTTTTTGATGTTGCGTGATATACTCCCTGCGTTTTCATTGTATAAAAAACACCGGAGCCAACTTCATGGAGATATTGCGCAGTGAACTATTCGCTTTGACAGCTGCCCTGCTATGGGCAGTCTCCGCTTCGCTGTTAGAAAATCTCACTCACCGCATTCCCCCCAAAGAATTGAATATCCTCAAGGGCAGCATTGCAATTGTGTTGCTGCTGGGCACCTCAATTGTGTTAGGAGAGGATCTGTCAGGATTGAACTGGAGTGTCGTGCGCACGCTGTTGCTGAGTGGTGTTATCGGTATTGGTCTGGGGGATACAGCTTATTTCTATGGTTTAAAGGATATTGGTTCGCGGCGGGCGCTGTTGCTCTTCGCGTTAGCGCCCCCCATGACCGCTTTGATCGGTTGGATATTCCTGGGTGAAGCGCTGCCGTTGATCTCGTGGGTGGGCATTTTCATCACCGTAGGGGGTGTTGCCTGGGTAGTGACAGAACGCACTCCGCAAGAGAAGTCCGATCAGGATAAAAAGGTGTTGGCAAGAGGTATCCTGTTGGGAACGCTGGCTTCTTTGGGTCAAGCGATTGGATTGGTACTTTCTCGCTCCGTGATGACCATCGATGGTATCAGCTCGCTGCAGAGCGCTGCGCTGCGCCTGGCAGCTGGAGTCATCTTCACGCTGGGTTGGAAAGTAGTAAGCCGCGAGAGACTTGGCAGCTGGATGAAAGAGGAAAATGCGAAGCAGACCTGGGAGCTGCTTTGCGTAACTGCCTTCGTAGGAACCTACTTATGCTTGTGGTTGCAGCAGATGGCGGTACAGGGAGCGCCCGCAGGAATTGCACAAACACTGCTTTCCACCAGTCCGATTTTCATTCTGCCGATTTCTGCGTTGCGTGGGGAGAAAGTGAGCTGGCGAGCTGTGCTGGGTGCGAGCATTTCTATTTTGGGTGTGATGCTGGTATTTGGGTTGGTGGGATGATTTACTACGAAATCATCAATAGAAAAGAATCAAGGCTTCATTTTTCGCAAGATAAAAAAGATGTGAACATTTTTCCAACGTTCCAATCGCTGAGGATATACTTTCAGCCATTCTTGCCGGTCAACTGCTATCTCATTGTCGGAATAATATTTTTCCCATTCTGATAGAGTCATTTGAGAAATTTCATCTGGTGAAAGCAGAGACTGCTTGACCATATATAAAATTTGCCAGTTCTCACAATACTGCAATGCTTCTGTATCGCTGAAAACAGAATGGATGACCTGTTGACCATTTTCTCTGCAATGGAATTCTCCTGATTTTTCCTCTTTTCCATCCATTGGCCAACAATCCATTGACATAAAACTAACAAAACAGACTCCATTGGGTTTGAGAACCCGGTACATCTCGAAAAGGGCTTTTCGAATATCGTCTTTAGGAAGGTGAACTATGGAATACAGTTCAAATACAAAATCAAAATGATCATCCAGAAACGGGATTGCTCGCATATCTCCTTTTTGGATGTTCAAATTCATATTTTGATTACTTTCAAATGCATGCGCGAGCGCTATTTGATCATCGGAGATATCAATACCGTATGTTGTAAACCCATATTCGTAAAAAAGCCCGAGTGGGGGGATTGATCCACCTGCGCCGCAATCCAGAACCGTCTTCTTCCCTGCAGGTATTTCGTTATTGCGCTGCAGGAAAGCTAGAAATTGATAAATAGGAGATCGATAAACTAGTTTCATTCTTGAACACTATTCTTGAAATATTCTAGAAGAAAACCTTTGCCCATTTGAGGGCTTTTTGCTTCCATGGCACACGGTGGCTGACGCCTTCCTCGCCACTGAGTTTGTCCTTGTTCTCCAGATACCAGCGGTAGTTGCGGATCATGGCATCTTTGTTGGAATGCTGTGGCGCAAAGTCGATCTGCTGTTGAGCTTTTTCGATGGAAACAAAGGAATCTTTTGCTGCGGTTTCATAGATCCATGGATACAGGGGAGAAAGATGCAGCGCTTCAAGCACTTTCAAGACGGCGATGACCGGTTTGGCAGGGAAAGGAACGATGCGTTTACCAAAACCAGCCTCATCCAGCACCGCCTGGTAATCTTCCCGCATGGTGGTGAATTCTGCCGCCCCGATATTGAAAGTGTCATTAACCTTGGAAACAGGCAGGGTTATGCAGGCGTAGATCGCAGCGCACAGATCTTCCACATCCAGCAGCTGGTAGTGATTCTTGCCATTTCCGATGTTGGGGAAGTTCTTGCCATCTGAAGCCCACTCATAAAAGATGGCGAATACGCCCAGCCGTTCAGGTCCCACAAATGATTTAGGACGGATGATAGGCACACACATGCCATCCCTGCGAAATTCCTCACAAACAGCTTCTGCCTGGACTTTTGCCTCCCCGTAAGGACCCACACCCTGAACCGGATCGGTCTCATATAAAGGATGATGGTCAGGTACGCCATATACCGCTGTGGAGGAGATATGAATGAAGCGCTTCACCCCATATTCCTGTGCCTGTTCCAGCAGGTTGCGGGTGCCGACCACATCTGTGGTGTAAATATCTTCAGGGGTATACAGCGGTAGCGCGGCGGCGGTGTGGATGACCATATCCGCGCCAGCCATGCTCTTGCGCACCGCTTCCTTATCACGGATATCACCCTGGGTAAAATCGATCTTATCGCGTTCCGGATAATCAAAATTGACCAGATCGATACCGGAAATTTCAGTTACTCCTTTTGCCAGCAGATAACGCACCATGTTGATGCTGAGAAAACCGCTGATGCCGCTGATATAAACTTTCATGTACAATTGCTCCTTTTATGGGTGATCAGGTGAAGCGGGATATAGCGTCCCTGGGGAGACTCGAACTCCCGCCTCAGGCTCCGGAGGCCAGCGCTCTATCCACTGAGCTACAGGGACTTTTCATACGCCAGCCCATTTTACCACGCAAGCCTTTACAGCGGAAAGCGCGAATCAATCTTCAAACGATGATGAGTCATAGTTCTTCATCGGATACATCAAGGCGGATGTGAAGTTCAGAAAGTTGTTTGTCAGTCGCAGATGAAGGGGCATCAGCCATCAGATCTCGCGCAGATTGATTTTTAGGGAAAGCGATCACTTCACGGATGTTTACCTCATCTGCCAGCAACATCACAAGACGATCAACCCCGGGTGCAATTCCACCATGCGGAGGGGCACCAAATTCAAATGCTTCTAAAATATGACCAAATTTACCCCGGATTTCTTCGTCACTAAGACCAAGTATTTGAAATATTCTGGTTTGTACCGCGCGATCATGAATACGGATCGAACCCGATGCTAGCTCGTAGCCGTTGCAAACCATGTCATAGGCGTCTGATAAGACAGAAGCTGGGTCGGAGTCAAGCTTTGGAAGATCTTCTTTTTTAGGCATGGTAAAGGGATGATGGGCTGCATCCCATTTCTTTTCCTCTTCGTTCCATTCGAACATGGGAAAATCAACCACCCAGGCGAAAGCCATTGCATCTGATGTTATTAATTTCAAGCGATCGCGTAAAAACAAACGTAATGCGCCAAGAACTTTATTAACGATACTTTTACGGTCAGCCACAAAAAGGATAAGATCTCCTTGTTGAGCGCCTGTCTGTGTGCATAGTGTATCTACTTCGGAAGAAGTGATGAATTTCTGCAGGGTCCCCTTAACCCCATCAGGGCTTAGTGCCAATGTGATAACTCCTTTTGCTCCCTGTTCTTTGGCGAAAGAGATGATTTCATCAATTTTTTTACGCGAATAGTCTGCACAACCTGGCGCGAGAATACACTTGATAACTTCACCTGCAATTAGTGCATTTTTGAATATCTGAAATTCGCTGTTTTTCAATACATCTGAAACGTCGTGTAACTCCATTCCAAAGCGCAGATCGGGTTTATCGGTTCCAAAACGGTCCAATGCTTCAGTATAAGTAAGTATTTGCCAGGGAGAGAATAATAATTTCTTCTTTGGAGTAACCGAAACAACCAGGTTTGTAAACAAATCCTCCACTAAGGTAAGAATATCATCCCGAGTGACAAAGGACATTTCAATGTCAAGCTGTGTAAATTCAGGTTGGCGATCACCACGCAGATCTTCATCGCGAAAACAACGGGCAATTTGAAAATATCGTTCAAACCCCGCTACCTGAAGGAGTTGTTTTAATTGTTGTGGAGATTGAGGGAGAGCGTAAAACTTTCCAGGATAAAGCCGTGAAGGCACAAGATAATCACGGGCTCCTTCAGGGGTTGTTTTGAAAAGCATGGGAGTCTCAATTTCAATGAAGTTATGCGCATCCAGATAGTCGCGCATAAACTTAATGACACGGTGACGTAATATTAGGTTTTGATGCATTCGTTCCCGTCTCAGGTCGAGGTAACGATATGTAAGGCGGATATTTTCATCAATCATTTCTTCATCATTAATGGGAAAGGGGAGTGCTTTCGCTGGATTTAAGATTTCACAACCTATCGCGCTGACTTCAATGGTTCCGGTTGGTAAATTTGGGTTTTCTGACCCAGCAGGGCGCAGGCAGACAATTCCTGTTACTTGCAATACCCACTCAAGGCGAATTTTTTCGATCAGAGTTTGAGAGATGGATTTAGAATTAAAAACAACCTGTACTCTTCCTGAAGAGTCACGTAGATCAATGAATGTCACTCCTCCATGATCGCGACGACGGTGAACCCAACCTGCCAGAGTTACTTTTTCACCTATATGTTCTTCCCGAAGATCACCACATCCGTGCGTTTTATACATACACTCTCCTATCGTTATCTTGCCAATGAAAAATAAATCAATTTTAGCACGTGATAAAGTGATTGTTCCTCGTGAAAGGTAAGCTATGATTCGATTACAATAGAGTTTGTAATTTCAATAAGGAGCTTTTTATTTCATGCTTTTATTTTATGTACGCCACGCCCAGTCAGCCAACAATGCACTCTATCAAGAATCCGGTTCTTACGATGGCAGAAATGAAGACCCTCCTTTATCCAAAACAGGGTTAGCACAGTTGCCATATATGGCGGATTTTATCTACCAGCAGTTGCAGGAAATGCAGGCGGATGGGCAGGGGGGAGACCGTGTCACACTCTATTGCAGCTTGATGGAACGCACGGTTGCCACTGGCTCTGCCATTGCACAGCGCTGCGATCTACCCCTGATCGGTCATGCGCTTATCCATGAAGCAGGGGGCATTTATCTCAAGAATGATGAAACCGGGGAGCATATTGGCTTGCCAGGCAAGAGCAAAGCCTATTTTGCTGAGCATTACCCGCTGTTGCAATATCCCCAGAATGTACCACAGGATGGTTGGTGGAATAAACCCCATGAAGAACGAGAAGAACGCCCAGCACGCGCCAGAAAGGTGCTGGATGACCTTCTGGCTAAACATACGAATCCAGACGAAGCTGTAATACTGGTGAGCCATGCCGAATTCTTCAATCATTTGACCCGCTGCATCCTGGATATGCCGCCAGATTCCAATGCCTGGTTTGAAATGATGAACTGCGCAGTTTCCTTATTTGATTTTCAAGAAGGATTTATCGAAATACCCTATCTCAACCGTCACCATTTTATCCCGGCGGAATTGATCACATAGAAGGCAAATAAGCTGCTCCAGTTGAGTAGTTTATTAATAAAGATACCATTCAGTCTGCCGGATAACCGGTGATATCACGGATATTCTCATAGAGCGGTTTGAGCAGTTTGTACATCTTGCAATATACTTGGTGATACAGGTCATCGTAGATGCGATGATTTTGCATGTTCGGTTCATAGGTTTCACCGGTATGGGTCATTTCTGACACCGCTGTTTCAAAATCAGGCTGCAGTTTCATCCCAACCGCCAGGTCCATGGCAGCTCCTAAACCGGAGGCTTCATAGGTATGGGGATTGGAGGCAGGCAACCCAAAAATATCCGCGGTAAGCTGGTTGGCTGCCGGGCTCTGGCTGCCGCCACCGGCAATGCGGATCTCTGTAATAGGTATCTTTGTGCGCTTGGATGTACGTTCTGCTCCTTCGCGCAGGCTGTAACCAAGACCTTCCAGAATGGCGCGATACAGATGAGCGCGGGTGTGCACATCTCCAAAACCGATGATGGCGCCTTTCGCCTCAGGACCGGGGTCTTTCAATCCGGGTGACCAGTAAGGCTGCAATGTCAACCCCAACGAGCCAGGTGGGACAGAAGCAACCAGGTCATCGAACAATTCCTCCACTTCCACACCACGATTTTTTGCAACACGCTGCTCATTTTGTGCGAATTCATTCTTGAACCAGCTGACCATCCAGAAGCC
>DMDF01000138.1 GCA_003446605.1 Anaerolineaceae bacterium | reverse complement strand
CAACGGAAGAATGCGTTGGATGAGATCAGCTGCCATGCGCTGGTAGGTGGTCAGTTTGCCGCCGGCAATCGAAAAGAGGTTTTTATCTGCAAAGATGCGATGTGTGCGGGAAGCTTTGGAAGGCGCCATATCTCCCATAGTGACGATCGGTCGCAGACCGGCAAACGAAGAAATGATATCTGTCTCGCTGATTTTTGCAGTAGGAAACATGGTATTGACTGCCGTTAGCAGATAATCCATTTCTTTGGATGTCATGAAAGGTTCCGGTTTTTCACGCTCATAGGAAGCGGGATGGTCCAGATCGGTGGTACCGACCATGGTCATACCCTGCCAGGGGATGATAAATAACGCCCTGCCATCGCGCGGATGGAACAACGTGAAAGCCTGCTCCACAGGCAAGCGCTTTCGCTGCACCAGAAAATGGCTGCCGCGCAGTTTGCGGATCACAGATCCAGCAACCACCTGTGAGCGCAATTCATCCGTCCACGGTCCGGTGGCATTGACGATGACAGCGGCATGCAATTCCATTTCTTCTTCAGTCAAGGTATCAACCACCTGAATACCATCAACTTGACCTGTATTATCACGAAGTACGGTATTGGCTTTACAGTAATTAAGGGCTATACCACCGTGGGAAATGCCTTCACTGATGACACGCATCACCAGACGAGCGTCATCCACTTCTGCATCGTAATAATACAACACTGAACGGAGAGCTTGCTTATTCAATAAGGGGTAGCGCTTATCCATTTCCTCTAAAGAATAACTGCCGTGTTTCCACTTACTGCCAAAAATGTCGTATAGGTTCAATCCAACGTTAAAAAAAGAGGCTCCGTGTTTATACTGGTCATATATGGGGATAAGGAATTCCAACGGTTTGACCAGGTTGGGATACTGTTTCTGCAAATGCTCGCGTTCGCGTACCGATTCGTAAGTGACGTTGAATTGTGCATTTGCAAGGTAGCGCAACCCGCCGTGCACCAGCTTGGAAGAACGGCTGGATGTACCAAAGGCAAAATCAGCCTGTTCGACCAGTAAAACGCGGTACCCCATTCCGGCAAGATCACGAAAAATGCCAGCTCCGGTGATGCCACCACCTACAATGATGACATCCCATTTTTTATCCAGAGTTCCTATACGAGATGAAGCGTTTTTCGGGAAACTCATTTTAACGCTCCTCATACAGCTTTCCCGGATTCATGATTCTTTCAGGATCATAGGTTTGATAAAAATTCTGCATGGAGAGCATACCTAATTCACCTTTCTCAAGGGGTAGATACGGGCGGTGATCCACTCCCACACCATGTTGGTGGCTTATGGTGCCGCCATTCTTCACGATTACTTCGCTGGCAGCTTTCTTTAATTTCTTCCAGTGTTCCAACGTTTCATCGGCATCGGCAGTGCGGCGGAACAGATACGTTACATACAAGCTGGCACCATCGGTGTACATATGTGAGAGATGGCTGAATACGATCAACTTTTCATTTTCCGCTTCCAACCCGGTGAAGAGTGCATGCTCGATCTCATCCTTCACAGCAGCTACCTGAGACCAGGGGAATACAGTTTCCAGAGTATCGAGAGCATAGCCACATTCCCACAGGTTATTGCGCAGGTAGGGCGTGGTAAAACGAGAGTCATACCACATCTTTCCTATGAAGCTCTTCTCTAAAAAGCCGTGGTGCTGGCTGGTGATGTGTCTTATCTGCTGCAAGGTGTTGCGAGCAACTGCCTCCAAACCGGTGAGACCAAACAGCATCATACAGCGTTCATCACCCATCTTGAGCAACCGCAGCCCTTTATCAGCGAAGTTGACCAATTTATCCTTGCCAGATAACTGCAGGGTTGTTTCGGTTTCAAATTTATCCAGCAAGCGTAGCATGGATGCATCTAATCTTGCCTGAACGATCTCACGCAGGGCGGCAAAACCGCATTCCCAATCAGGGAAAAATACCGCATAAAAATGTTCAAATTCAGGGATGGGGGCAATGCGCACGGTAGCTTCGGAAATGATGCCCATGCGCCCTTCTGATCCCATGACGAAATGGCGCAGGTCTGGTCCGGCAGCGGATGCTGAGAAAGCAGGTAAATTCAATTTTCCTTGCGGTGTATGCATTAAGCCGCCCAGAAAAAGCTGCTCAATACGCCCATAGTAATAACATTGCGTGCCAACGGAGCGGGAGGCAATCCAACCACCCAGCGTGGAGAATTCATGCGATTGCGGATAGTGACCGAAGCGGTAACCGTGTGCTGCCAGGGCATCTTCCATATCCGGTCCGCGCACACCGGCGCCGAAGGTGGCACGTTGGGAAACCGCATCCAAATGCAGCAGTTGGTTGAACTTTCCCATATCCACGGTGAGTGTAGGGGTGTCCGACATTTCAGGGTTGATGTGACCTACCACCGAGGTGCCACCCCCATAAGGAATGATGGAAAAATGCTCTTTACTCGCCAGTGTCACCATTTCATCCACCTCATCCTGATTGGTGGGCATGGCTACTGCATCAGGAAAGGTATTCACTGTGCCATAGCGCAGAGCGACCCAGTCCGGGAAACTTTGTCCACGAGCATGGCGCAGGCGTGATTCCGCATCATGATTAAAAAGAGCATGTTGGGGCAAGCGTGAACGCGGCACAGACTTCAGTACGGATTCCAGACTGGCATCCGGGATGGTCTGCCCTCTACCGACGATACGCTCAACAAAAGCCTGCGCGCTGGGTGCGAAATGATAGTTATATTCTTCTCTTCCCCAACCATTCCACCGTTTCATTCTTCCTCCTCTATATTCATGGACATTTTCCAGTAATAAATGCTGTTCTGCATGACTTCACGCGTACAATCAAAGACGGCTTGAAAATCCTCAGCCTGTGTAAATTGTAGAAGTTGGCGATAAAAAGTCTCAGAAGATGCCCGTGCTTCATCCTGGGCAAAATACCTGGCTGCCATCTGAAGATAAACCTTCTCAAATCCGTTCAGGATCAAGAGAAATACAGGGTTCTCAGAAAGCAGAGCTGCTTTCTTGTGCAACTCCCAATCGTCTTTTCCAGTTTGAGCAGGGTTTTTATCGATTGGAATGAGGTGGAGAACATGGTCAGTGATAGCCTGTGGATGATACCGGCTGGCAAGGGAAAAATAAGTGGGAGCCAGTAGCAAACGGGTTTCAAGCAGGTTTTCAATGATGGAGTGCGAAATGACGGCATCTGTATTGGCGATGGCATTCAGGACATTTAAATTACCTTCTTTAAAATAATCCTGCACGCGGGTAGCTTTACCCTGGTGGATTTCGATCCACCCGTCACGACGCATGCGCTGCAGTACTTCACGCAAGGTGGGTCGTGTAACGCCTAATTGTTCACAGAGTTCACGCTCCGAAGGCAGGTAGGAGTCAATCGAGTAAGTGCCATTTAAGATCGCCTCGATCAGGCGTTTTTCGGCAAAATCAGTGGGTCTCTCGGGTGGATTCCAGTTCATAATCTTTAACTGGTAAGTGGTCTTACCAGTTAAAGGATACAAATAAAAAAGATAAATAAAATGTAATAAATGTCAGGCGCTTACTAGGAGGAAAATCATAACTGAAGCAGGTTATTTACAGCATCCAGCAATGCAGCTACATTAACCTGGTCAAATAAGACGATCTTAGCACCCCGATCAAGATGAAATGGAAGGAGATATTGGTTTAAAAATTTTCGGAAAAGAGTGAGAGCTACCCCTTCCTCATAATCTTCCAGCATCAACGCCAGGTGTTCCTGGATCAAAGCGAATACTTCCTGGTTTGATATCTCTTCGCGACCACGAAGTTCAAACAACCATGGGTTAGCGATGGCGGCGCGCCCGATCATGACCCCATCACAGCGGGTGACCTCTCGCATGCGATGGATATCCTCCACAGTGATCACGTCTCCATTGCCTATTACAGGAATGTGCACTTCTTCTTTGATGGCTCGAATGGCATCCCAGTTGGCACTGCCCTGAAAACCCTGCTTGCGTGTGCGCCCATGCACGGCGATCAAGGCGCCACCATGTTCTTCGATGAGTTTGGAAATGGAGAGATAATTGTAAGATCGCTCATCCCAACCCAGACGGATCTTGGCGGTTAGCGGAACGGGCAATGTATCACTCAGACGATCGAAGATCTCGGTGATCTTGGTGGGTTCCAGTAGCAGCCCGGCTCCGGCACCACGACCAGCGACACGTGCCACCGAACATCCGATGTTGATGTCGATGAAATCTGGCTGGAAGCGCAGCAGCTTTTTTGCAGCGGCTTCTATTGCGGCGGGATCATTATCATAAATCTGGAATCCGATCGGTCGTTCTTCTGCTCTCACCAGGTTTGCTTTGCGTTCGTACAGGATGGAATCGTGGATGACATCCTGTGCATTGATGAATTCACTGTAGCATAAGGAAGCGCCATGCCTGCGCAGCAGCCGTCGAAAAGCGGAATCCGTGATGCCATCCATAGGCGCGGCGACTAAAGCACCATCTACGGTGATATTTCCGAAAGAGAAGCCAGAAAAATCCATTATTCAAACCGGTTTTGGTTGTTAACGGTCAGCAACTTGCGCTGCGATGGCTGCCAGATGTTGCGGACTGGTGCCACAGCACCCGCCGATGATCCTAGCGCCGGAAACGATCCATTCTGGAACATGAACAGCCATATCAGCAGGGGTAGTGGCATATACCGCGTCACCCATCTCATCCACAACGGGCAAACCTGCATTGGGTTTGAACCAGATCGGTTTATCGGTTGCACTTTTTAATTCCTGCAAGCAAACCAAATTGTCGGTGAGACTCTTCCCACAGTTGATACCTAGCACTGCCAGATCATATTGTTTTAATTCCTGCGCCATCCTCGTGGGCGAAATACCCATCATGGTTTTTACTCCACGGTCGTAGCTGAAGGAACATATCACAGCTAGGTCACAAACAGTCTGCACACCTTGAATGGCGGCTTTTGCTTCCTCAATATCGAATTGAGTTTCGATCACCAGAATATCAGCGCCTGCTTCAGAAAGCGCAAAGGCTTGCTCGGCATACGCTTGTTGTGCATCGGCTGCATCCAGCAGACCGAGTGGTTTCAGCATTTGACCAAGGGGTCCCATCGAGCCTGCCACCAGTGTGGAACCATCTCCAATGGCTTCACGTGCAATCTGAACAGCACGGGTGTTCACTTCTTGTACTTTATCTGCAAGACCGGCATGCTCAAGGCGAAAACGATTTGCTCCAAAGGTGCAGGTTAAAAGGATATCAGATCCAGCTTGCAAAAAATCCATGTGCAGTTGGCGGATGGCTTTCGGATTCTCAAGCACCCAAACTTCGGCTGCTTCACCTTTATCCAGACCACGCGCTTGCAGGTTAGAACCGGTAGCACCATCCGATACCAGAATATGTTTTTTATCAATAAAACTTATAAAATCGTTTGTGTTCATGAGATCCTTCTTCGCTAGAATACATAGAATTTTATCAGACTGATGGCAACTCCCCCCAGGATGAGCCAGACCGTCTCCACTTTATATTTCCACAACAACACCAAACCAACTAAAGTTATCACAAGAGTTAATGTGTCTGTGATGGCTGTTAGAAGAATACGGTATGCCACCACCAGGATGATAGCGATTACGCCAATGGTGACACCCTGTAAAAAAGAATGTAACACTCCACCTTTTTTTATGGTGGGTAGCCATTTACTGGTTAGGATAACGATCAAGAAAGAGGGGAGAAAAATTCCAAGCGTAGCTGCAAAAGCACCTGGAAAGCCAGCAATCTGATACCCGATAAATGTGGCGGCAGAAGACACCGGACCGGGGGTGATCTGCCCAACGGTGATGGCATCAACCAACTGGCGTTGGGTCATCCAGTGGAATACATTCACCACATCGTTTTGGATGAGAGCCAACAAAGCCAAACCGCTGCCGAACATGACCGCTCCTGTTTTAAGAAAATACAGAAAAATACCGGTTATGGAAGTATTAGAAGCAGCAAAAGCACCTAGCGGTGCAATGGGGGATAGAAATAGGAATGCAAGGCTTTCTTTTTTGCCCGGAGGAAGGTTAAGCAGTACCCAGACGATACCCGATAGCAAAATGACCAGGGTTTCATTCAATCCCAGCAATGTAGCGATGAGACAGGCTAGAAAGACCAATCCTGATTTCCAATTTCTGATAACTCCCCTTCCCAGACGGTAGGCGGAGGTGATGATGATGCTGATCAGCAGGGGATTGATAGCATAAAAGATGGCTTCGACCTGGGGGATGCTGCCATACCTGGCATACAGTACTCCCATCACCAGACTCAACAGGAATGATGGGAAAATATAAAAAACGCCGGCAGTAACCATCCCCGTCCATCCAGCGCGGGCATACCCTAAATGCAGTGCCATTTCAGCAGCATTCGGTCCGGGAATCAGGTTGGTGGCAGCCAGCATATCCAAAAAATAATCCTGCTCCACCCATTTGCGCTTATGCACGGTCTCCTGTTCCATCAGGGCGATATTGGCAGGGGGACCACCAAATCCGATGGTCCCCAATTTAAGAAAGAGTATTGCTATTTCGTATAGTTTGTTATTTTTCTTCACGTGTTTTTATGGATGCAGTTCTTTCCATACTTTTTCCGGTGTCAACGGGAGGTGGTGTAGCCAGATGCCGGCGGCATTATGAACGGCATTGACCAGAGCAGGTGCCACACCGTCAATGGATATCTCAGCGACTGATTTCGCTCCAAAGGGTCCGCTCGGTTCATCGGTTTGCACAAAAATCACATCGCTAGGCGGCATTTCATCCGCTAAATAAGTATGATAGGTCTTGAATTGGGCATTCAGCACCTGACCTTTATCATCTATGTATGTATCTTCGCAATGCGCGAAACCTAACGCTTGCGCCATACCGCCTTCCACTTGCCCAGCCGCGGTGAGGGGATTGATCACGCGCCCGCAATCTACCACCATCAACAGGCGTTCGACCTTAATCTCACCTGTTTCCGTATCTACCGCCACTTCCACGAATTGTGCGGCGGTTGGGGGAGGGCTGACGTAGCTGAGGTGCGATTCAGTCGCCATGATCTGATGCTGATTCATTTGGTGCAAGCTGCTCAGCGCTACATCCTTTAAGGTGATGGATCTGCCATCTGGGGCAAACACTTTTCTATCCCGCAACTCCAATTCTTCAGGTTTTTCCCACTTCAACATGAGAGCAGCATGTTCCTGGATCTGTTTCTTAATTGCCAGTGCGGTCTTCTTGACAGCTCCGCCACTGATATAGGTTGTGGAACTGGCATAAGCACCCTTATCAAAAGGTGTGAAATCGGTATCTGAAGAATATACTATAAGATCAGAAACCTGAATGCCCAGCACTTCGGCTGCAATTTGCGCCAGTATGGTATCCGAACCGGTACCGATATCGGTGGCGCCCAGCAGCAGGTTGAAGGAACCATCATCGTTCATCTTCAATGTGGCGGCTGCCATATCCAAGCCAGCAATACCACTGCCGTGCATGGCAATGGACATGCCAATACCGCGCTTAATCTTGCCTTCCTGTTTCTGATAGCGCTCACGTTTTTCATAGTATTGGGTGGCTTTCAACCCGATATCCACGCACTGCGCCAAACCGGAAGTAGCCAGCGATTGGTCAAACCCTTCGCGACCTTCCCCCAATTTCTTTGCCATGTGCATGGGTTCGCCAATCTTCAACCAGTTCTTGCGTTTGAATTCCACCACATCCAACCCCAGTTTATCGGCGATCTCTTCCATCATGACTTCCAGTGCAAAGAGTTCCTGCATGGTACCGTAGCCGCGGTAGGCACCTGCGGGAGGGGTATTGGTGTACACCACATCACAAATGAACCGCGAATCAGGAGCGTTGTAAAGGGTCAATCCTTTGAAACCGCCCACCATGCTCACGGTGAGTCCATGCGAACCGTACGCGCCGGTATCACCGATCAACTTCAACTCGACAGCGGTAACCGTATCGCCTTTAACCCCAATCTTGTAATGGATGAAATGCTGATGGCGGGTACGCGCGCTGGTGAACTCCTGCCGCCGGGTATATTCAAGCCGTACCGGTTTGCCGGTTTGTTTGGTCAGCAAGGCACACAGGTCTTCCAGCAATATCTCTTGTTTGCCGCCGAAACCACCACCGATGCGGGGTTTGATCACACGGATATCTTTGATGGGCATATCGATCAATGGCGCGATGATGCGGCGAACATGAAAAGGAACCTGCGTGCTGGAAAGCACAACCATGCGGTTATCCGGGTCATAATAGGTGATGCAAATGTGCGGTTCCAATTGGGCGTGCTGCTGCTTGGGGGTGCGGAAATCACCTGTAAACACATGCTCTGCTTCCGTAAAAGCTTTATCAGGATCTCCATTTTGTGCTTCGATGTGATGCACAATGTTATGCTTTGCATCGTGAATGCCTTC
>DMDF01000139.1 GCA_003446605.1 Anaerolineaceae bacterium | reverse complement strand
GCAGCATGCGTCAATCCATAGCCCATGGTGACGTTGACCTTACCGAAAGCCTTTGGAATGGAATAGAGTACCGGTAGGAGGAGGTTCTCATCGGGTAGCACAATGGCCGTATTGATCGCTTCATCAGGATTGGGGATGGCACCCGCGGTTACCAGCTCAGAGAGGATCTGTGACACATGACGGGCCTGTCCCACACCCGAGGAGATCCCAATCAGTTCAACCTCTGGCTTCACGCTCTCCTGTACGGAGAGCGGAAGGGGTTCACGGGAATGGAACAGCAACAAATTCTCCTTCACCCGGTAAGAGGCACGATTCATCTCATCGCGCACAAAAGGGGAATCATAATCCCAATAGAAATCGGCCATACCCAGATTTTTCAGATGTTCCAGCAACACTCTTTCAGCGGGAGTAAGCGCATTCAATCCCACAAAAACAAAACTTTCCGTCTGCCACGCTCTCACTTCCTGCGCCCTGGCTCTTTCAGCCACTTCCCGGAACATCATTCCTTCATAGGCACGCCCCTTTTCATGCAATTCGCTCCGAAAAGAGACATACAATTCATACAATATTTTCCAGGTCTCCTGAAACTTCTGTTTGGTCTCATTTCCTTCTACCGGCATAAAATGCGTCCAGAAACGGCGGATGGCATTTACCTGCTCTTCAGTCAGGTATGTAAGATCATCCTCCAACGATCTGAGATCATGTACATTTCGAAATAACTGTTTCGCATCGACCAGATACTTGTCCACCTCATCAAAATCGTTCAGCAGCATATCACCCCAGAATAAGAAATCGTCGAACGACTCATCGGAACCACTTATTTTCCCATAATGGCTATACAGCATCACCAGCATCTCAATCCTGTCGGCAAGCTGATAGGAAGAGAGTGACGCAAAAAGCTCCTGGATGGTGAGCATCGTGGGAGAGAAGAGCGGTTTAGCGGCAATCTCCGCCAGGTATTTTTGCAGAAAGACTCCCGCACGGCGGTTGGGAAGCACAAATGTGTGGCGGTACAGCTCGTTACCGTACTGAGCATAAAAAACTTCCGCTACTTTATACAGGAATGGGGTCATAGAAAGGTCATATAAAGTTATAAACTGGTTATAAGGTTCGCTGGTCTAATCCGGTGAATATATACAATATCGCCGTGTACAGTATAGATAATCGCCATTTTTTTGTAATTTATACGGCGAACATTCGAACCATAGCGCAAAAATGAAATACCAGTTTGTATCGGATAACTTTCGGGAAAACTTTTAAGACTGTTAATGGTTTTTGTTAGTCCGGCATAATGTTTTATAGCTGTGAGAGGTGCATGATATACACCCCGGATATAATGTATATACTCATCAAAATCCTTTTTAGCTTCATCTGATAGCTTTATATGATACATTTTATAATTTTATATCATTCTCTTCTGCTAATTTACGTATATCAGTCTCGTATAATTCACTCAGTTTATCCAGTCCCCGTTCATACACCTCTTTCCAGTCGTGCCAGTTGTCTGTCCCCCCCTCAGGCAAGGGATATTCAAGCTTTACGGCTCTTTTGTTCTGCAGTTCACGCACGATCTTACGCCCGGATGGCCGGGATATGTCGATAGTAGCTATTACTTTGTTATTACCCATGTAATGAATCTCCTTTCCTGTACAAATTTACGCATTTTTATTTTGTAACAAGAACATTTGTTTATTGGTTTTTCACGGATATATTTCTTTTATCCGGGAACAAAGTTACGAAGAAATTGCAGAGATCATGCAAATTTCTGTTGCCGCCTGCCGCAATCTGATCAGCAAATCGATCACCAAACTGAAAGAATCTTCGCTACTCATCACTTTGTACTTGTTCTATTTTACTACTTTTGTAGCATGCGCTCTGTGTGCATCATAGATTTAATTTTGGTTGAGAAACATTTAATAAACAAGATATGTGAGAATAAACAAAGAGGTGCCACGAAGCAGCGCCTCTTTGTTTACGGAAACTGACGGATGCGGGTTGAGCAAAAAAATCAGCCACGATATGAGCAATCAGCTGGGCTATGATTATCTTCTCCATGATGTTACACTTTTTTATTGTCCTGAAAGTCAAAGGTAGAAAAGAGGTGAAGCGCATCATCGATTGAACCCCACCCGGCATTTTTTGAGTGTTGGTTCACCGATGACTGTGAAACACCAAACTGGTCTGCAATCTCCTTCTCTGAGTAACCCAAAAGCTTCCACAATATGATCTCACTCTGTTTGCGGGTCATCTTGGTGAATAGCGTATCTAGCAGGGAGAAGAGGGTTTGAAAAATGCGATTTTGACCTGCATCTTCAGTATGGAAAAAGAGGGTGTTCTTTATGGTTACACGCTCTTTATTCGATGTCTTCTGTTCTGAAATGAGCCGTCCGGAGATATTGATGGCCTCGCCTTTCAAAATATCTTTACCTGCAAGCCTGATATCCATTTCCCCGATTCCGACGGCAACCCTTATTCCATAGGTCTCAAATAATTTTCTATATTTTCGCGTCATCAGATCAGTGTTTTTCGAAGAATCCAAAGGAAATGATTTTATCCCTGTTTTTAGGATCAACGCCACACGTAACGCATCGTTCGGATTAAACAGGAGACACTCTATTAAATCACCGGCAACCAGCCGCAATCTGATCTCTCCTCTGTCGTTTTCATGTTGATATTTTTCAATTTTCCCGAACAGATTGTTTACCCGTTGCGTCAAATGATCCATCTCTCTCGCTGTTAATGAAGAAGAGGCGATTATGTCTGCCGATATGGTTGCTCGTTTCATCCCTGCATTTTTTATGTTGTAAATATAAGTGATAAAATTAGAGTGTCAAAACATAAGCCATAAAACTTATATATACCCGATATAAGTATTAAGGCTTATACGATAGTATGGCAGATTGTTCCAGGATGAGCGTTACAGGTGTCATGCCGCGGTTCGATCTCTACCGCAATGTATCCAACCAGATCATGCAGATCTTCCTTGAGTACACCGATAAGGTGGAGCCGTTGTCACTCGACGAGGCTTTCCTCGATGTTACTGTTAACCATAAGGGGAACCGTTCCGCAACAATCATTGCCAAAGAAATCAAGCAAAAGATACTGAACCGCACACGGCTCACCGCTTCGGCCGGTGTGTCGTACAACTACAAAAAAATGGCAATTATCTATACTGTACACGGAGATATCGTGTATATTCACCAAATTGTTGAATCTGGAATACACATACTATCCACATACCATCATTTTGGGATAATCGACAGAATCCGGAAAATAGGATTGATAAAAAGAATACTATAAAATAAATTTCAAATAAAACACCGGTTGAAATCTTATCCCTGTGACCTGATCATTTTCTTTAAAATTCACCATCTAAAATCATTCCGATAACTTTTTTTCTGTTAAAATTAAAATAAATTCTATTTTTCTTTCAAAATGAGACGATGTTTTCAATCTATATTCGTC
>DMDF01000016.1 GCA_003446605.1 Anaerolineaceae bacterium | reverse complement strand
TTTCTGGATATTGATGAGCGCATCGTGAAACTGGTTGAACTGGTAGACCTTCGTGCCACCCCGGTAACCGATCTTAAACACCCTGATGCCAGCGGTGTGGATGTCGGTATCCTTGAAGGCGGCATCAATAATACCGCCAATGAGGAAGTTGCTAAATTGATGCGAAAACGTTCCAAGATCCTCATTGCACTTGGTGACTGCGCAGTTTTCGGCGGGGTTCCTGCCATGCGCAATTTCTTCACCATCGAAGAATCGTTGAAACGTGCTTATGTTGATACCGAGAGCACTGATTCTGAAGGTGCAGTACCATCCAGCCCTGAACTGGCAACCATGACCCGCGTGCGTTCCATCAATGAGGTAGTGCCCGTTGATATCTATATTCCTGGTTGCCCACCTGATGCTGATATTATTTTCTATGCACTGAGCGAACTGGCTCAGGGTCGCATGCCTGATCTCAAAGATGAAAAGATCATGTGGAACTAGGTTAAAGGTAGGATAAAAATGACAGAAAAAATTACAATTGAACCCGTAACCAGGATCGAAGGACATGCGAAGATCACCATTAATATTAAAGACGATGGTAGTGTGGAACATGCCTATCTTCATATCAATGAATTTCGCGGTTTTGAAAAATTCTGTGAAGGGCGTATGGTCTTTGAAATGCCCCTCATCACACCCCGTATTTGCGGCATCTGCCCGGTCAGCCACCATCTGGCATCCGCCAAAGCAGCCGATGCAGCTCTGGGAGTAGAGCCTCCCCGCCCAGCATCCCTGCTGCGCGAATTGATGCACATGGGGCAGATAATCCAAAGCCACGGCATGCATTTCTTTGAGCTGGCTGGTCCCGACCTGCTGCTTGGTTTTGATGCCGATCCTGCTACACGCAACGTGGTTGGTATCATTCAAGCCAATCCGACACTTGCCCTGCAGGCGGTAAACCTGCGCAAATACGGTCAGGAACTCATCAAAATCGTAGGTGGACGTAAGATCCACCCCAATTTCGCCGTTCCTGGCGGTGTGAACAAAGCTCTTACCATGCAAGACCGCGATGAGATCCTTTCCAAGCTGGATGAGAATATTGCCACTATTAAAGTCGGTCTGGAACTATTCAAAGGGTGGGCAGCACAAAATGCAGAGCAGATCGCTGAGTTTGCTGTGTTCTCATCTGGTTATATGGGTCTGGTTACACCTGAAAATGGTCTTGAACTATACGATGGCAATGTTCGTATGGTGGATAAAGTCGGTAAGCAATTGGAACTCTTCCCGGCTGCCAATTATCTGGAGAATATCGCCGAACATGTGGAAGACTGGTCCTACCTCAAATTCCCGTACTACCGTAAGATGGGTTGGCCGGATGGTGTATACCGTGTTGGACCTTTAGGCAGGTTGAACACCTGCGATAAGATCGATACCCCCATGGCACAGGAAGAATTCGTGGAATACCGCAAGATGAATGGCGGTAAACCGATCGAGAATACGCTGCATTTCCATTACGCACGCCTGATCGAGACCTTATTCGCTGCAGAAAAAGTACGCATCTTGCTGGAAGACCCCGATATCCTCTCAAAGGAAATCCTCAATACCCACCATAATTACCAAGGTGAAGGTGTTGGCATCATCGAAGCACCGCGTGGGACTCTCTTCCATCATTACTGGGTGGATAAAAACGGTCAGATGGAAAAACTAAATCTGATCGTTGCAACCGGCAATAATAACTGGGCTATGTGTGAAGCGGTCGATAGCGTTGCCAAGAAATATGTCAAAGGTCCGGACATCACCGAAGGCATGTTGAACCGTGTTGAAGCCGCCGTGCGCGCACACGATCCATGCTTGAGCTGCTCTACCCACGCGGTGGGGCAAATGCCCATGCTGGTTGAAGTACGTGATACCAACGGG
The DNA here is from genome assembly GCA_003446605.1 of Anaerolineaceae bacterium. Taxonomy (GTDB): domain Bacteria; phylum Chloroflexota; class Anaerolineae; order Anaerolineales; family Anaerolineaceae; genus UBA4781. The sequence continues at coordinate 11,427 of DMDF01000016.1, read as the reverse complement.
GTACTGCTCAACACCATCAAACGAGGTTAACCTCTACCTTCGTCATTGAAAACAGGACGGTGGCATGGGATGATCTCACGGCACCGTCTTTTTCTGTGCACGATACAATAGAAATACCATGAAAAATTTTATTATCCTCGGATACGGCAACCCTGATCGTGGTGATGATGGTGTTGCATACTATATTTTGAATAAACTTATCCAAAAATTGGCTGAAAAAAGTACGGCACTGGCGGAATTTCAAGAAACCGGTATCCTCGAGATCAACAAGAATGTGGATATCTGGTACAACCTACAGTTGATCCCTGAGGTTTCGCAAGACCTGGCAGACTATGAAAATGCAATTTTCATAGATGCGCATACCTCTGAGATCCCCGATGATATCCTCATCACAGACATCTCGCCCCACTATCAAAACTCTCCCTTCACTCACCATCTTACGCCCGCCAGCTGCCTTGACCTAGCAGATCAATTGTTCGGGCGTTCACCCAGGGCAACCTTGATCACCATTCGCGGGTACCGGTTTGATTTTTCCAGGGAACTATCACCGCAAACGACCGGTCTGGCTGAGCAAGCCCTGCTGACTATTGTTGACATGATCGACCATGCTAAATAAGCTAATTTATATCATATTTAGGATAAATATCTAATTTAGATTATAATTCTGCCATGCACGAACTAGCTGTAACCGAAGAGATCCTGCGATTGGCTGAACAGATCGCGGAAGAAGAACAAGCCATCAAAGTCACCGATATTTATCTTGAGATCGGGAAACTTTCTGGCATTATTGACGAATCGGTTACTTTTTATTGGGATTCACTATGTAAAGGAACCGTATGCGAGGAAGCTGTTTTACATTTCAATGCGATCCCCACTCGCATGCGCTGCTCAGATTGTGGAAAGGAATATGTGTTGGAGCACGACCTGGTTCCCTGCCCAACCTGTAAAAGCATGAACATCAAGATCATCAGCGGCGAGGAATTTACCCTGCACAGTGTGGAGATCGAAAAATAAGAATAAGGACAAAAGACAATGACTACCAAACGGATCGAAATCGTACAGGACATCCTGAATGTAAATGACCAGATCGCAGAGGAAACCAATGCCCTGCTGCATTCAAAACACATCTTTTCGCTCAATATCATGGCTTCCCCTGGAGCAGGAAAGACCAGCTTGATTCTGAAGACATTGCAAGCTCTTCCTCCCGATATGAGGGCAGCCGTGTTGGAAGGGGATACCGCTCCAGTCACCATTGACGCCGAGAAAGTCCATGGTATTGGTGTTCCTGCCATTCAGATCAACACTGGTGGTGATTGCCATCTGAATGCCAATCTCGTAAAAAAAGGGATTCAAGCGCTTGACCTGGATAATCTGGATTTCATCATCGTTGAAAATGTCGGCAACCTGATCTGCCCAGCAGCCTGGAAATTAGGTACGGACATGAACATGGTCATCGCAAGCATCCCGGAAGGGGATGATAAACCCTATAAATATCCGAATATCTATCGCGGTATTCAAGCACTGGTTTTGAACAAAATTGATTTGAAACCTTATGTGGATTTCAATGTTCCCTACTTCAAAGAAGGCATTACCGCTTTGAATCCGAACGTGGAATTTTTCGAGGTTTCCAGCAAAACTGGCGAGGGCATCCCCGCCTGGGCAGAATGGTTGCGAAAAAAGATCGAAAGTGTTGCATAGGTTTGTATGAGTGCAGCCAGAAGGATTGAGGTAAAAGGGATTGTTCAGGGGGTGGGGTTCAGACCTTTTATCTATAATCTGGCTCACCAACACCAACTGCACGGTTGGGTGAAGAACACTTCCAACGGTGTCATCATCGAAGTGGAAGGTGATGCAGAGCATCTGGATCCTTTTATTGACCAGATCCGCACACTTGCTCCCCCCCTCTCCCATATCGATTCCATCCAATATGAAGATATCAACCCGAACGGGCACACTGATTTTCATATCCTTGAAAGCGAGTCGATCCCCGGCGCTTTTGTACCCATATCCCCGGATGTCTCGATCTGTGATGATTGCCGGCAGGAATTGTTTGATCCTGCTAATCCACGCTATCGTTACCCCTTTATCAACTGCACCAACTGCGGACCGCGCTTTAGCATCATTCAAGATATCCCCTACGACCGTCCCGCCACAACCATGGCTTCTTTCAGGATGTGTTCTTTTTGCCAGGGTGAATATGATGACCCCGGCAACCGCCGCTTCCATGCGCAACCGGTCGCCTGCCCTGAGTGTGGTCCTCATATCTGGCTAGAAATCAATGGCAAACGCAGTGCGGAGCGGGAAGAAGCGCTGCAAATGGCACGCGCTCTTTTGAAAAAAGGGAATATCCTCGCCATTAAAGGACTGGGCGGTTTCCATCTGGCATGTGATGCACGCAATAACAAGGCGGTGCAGACTCTGCGTGAGCGTAAGAAGCGCACGGATAAACCTTTCGCAGTCATGACATTCGATCCTCAAAGCGCACAGCACTATACCCAGCTAGAACCGGCTGAGTTGGACCTGCTCACTTCCAAAGAAAGACCCATTGTGCTGGCAAAGAAAAAAGCGACAGATGGTCTTTCCCCGTTGGTAGCACCTGGAAATGATAGATTGGGTATTATGCTGCCCTATACACCCCTGCACCTTCTGTTATTGGAACCACAGGAAGGTTTCCCGGATATTTTTGTGATGACCAGCGCGAATATTTCCGAGGAACCAATTGCCTATACGAATGATGATGCAACTTCAAAACTGGAAAACATTGCAGATGGCTTTCTGATGCACGACCGCGCCATCCATATGCGCATCGATGACTCTGTGGTTGCTTCTTTTCGCGATGGACCCTATTTTTCACGCCGTGCGCGCGGGTTTGCCCCGCAACCCATCCCATTGCCACACTCTGCGCCCATGCTATTAGCTGCCGGAGCAGAACTCAAGAACACCTTCTGCCTCAGCAACGAAAGATATGCCTTTCTCAGCCATCACATTGGCGATCTCGAAAACGCAGAAACGCTGCGCAGCTATCAGGAAGCTGTTGGGCATTATGAACACATCTTCCGCATCCAACCAACCGCTATCGCATGCGATCTGCATCCGGATTATCTGGCGACCCACTATGCCACTGAGCGAGCCTGCCGTGAAGAATTGCCCCTCATCCCGGTGCAGCACCATCACGCCCATCTGGCTGCCTGCCTGGCTGACAACCAGTGGGATAAGGATGAGCCGGTCATCGGTGTGATCCTGGATGGAACCGGGCTTGGCAGCGATGGCACAATTTGGGGTGGCGAATTTCTGGTTGGCAATTACAATGGGTTCGAAAGAAAATATCATCTCGCGTCCGTTCCACAACCGGGTGGGGATGCTGCCACACTCAACCCTGCTCGAATGGCGCTTGCTCATCTATGGAGCGCCGGTATTGCTTGGGAAGATAGCCTGCCACCTGTACAGCACCTGACCAAAGAAGAACGCTCCATTCTTGAGCGCCAATTGGAGCGTTCTATCAACACTCCCCCCACTTCCAGTATGGGTCGCTTTTTCGATGCCGCTTCCGCATTGATCGGCGTTCGCCAGAAAGTGACCTATGAGGCACAGGCAGCCATTGAATTGGAAGCATTGTGCATGGAGGAGGTACAGGATGCCTATCCATTTGCGATCGAAGGGGATCAGTTGAATTGTGCTCCCCTCTGGCAAGCACTCATTCAAGACCTACACAACAAAACGGCGCCAGCTATCCTTGCAACCCGCTTTCATAATAGTGTTATCCAGATGATCCTTGAGACCGCTTCGAACATTCGCCAGCAAACAGGATGCACTACAATTGTGTTGAGCGGAGGAGTGTGGCAAAATATGTTCTTACTGACCCACTGCGTACCCCTACTGGAAGAAGCCGGTTTTCACGTTTTATGGCACTGGCGAGTACCTACCAATGATGGTGGGATTGCATTAGGTCAAATCATGGTCGCAATGCGATCGCTAGAATTAGAAAATAGAGGTAAATGATGTGTCTTGGTGTACCTGGTAAAATCATTCGTATTTATGATGATAATTCCATCAAAATGTCTGAGGTGGATTTCAATGGGGTAACTATGAAAGTATGCCTCGAAACCACCCCTCAAGCAAAGATTGGTGATTACGTCATCGTCCATGCAGGCTTTGCTATCAACCTACTCGAAGAAAGTGAAGCATTGGAAACACTCTCCATGCTGGATGAGATAGCCAAATTAGGGGAACAAGAGCAGACATAAGATGGCTTTCACTGAAACCTATCGCGATCCACAGCTCGTCACCCAAACCATCCAGAAGATAAAAGATATTATTACCAAACCCTGGGTGATCATGGAGATCTGCGGGGGGCAGACACATGCCCTCATGCAGCACGGCTTTGACGATTTGCTGCCGCAGGAGATCGAGTTGGTGCATGGTCCCGGTTGCCCGGTTTGTGTTACACCACTGGAGTTGATCGATAAAGGCATTGCCATCGCCCAGCAGCCGGATGTGATCTTCGCCAGCTATGGGGATATGCTGCGCGTGCCCGGTTCTGAGAAGGATCTCTTTTCTGTTCGGGCTGCGGGCGGTAATGTCAAGATCGTGTACTCACCTATTGAGGCGCTGCAAATCGCACGGAACAATCCCGATAAACAGGTGGTATTCTTCGCTATCGGCTTCGAGACCACTGCACCTGCCAATGCGCTCAGCGTGATGAAGGCGAAAGAACTGAACCTCAAGAATTTTTCTATGCTGGTCTCACAGGTACGGGTACCCCCAGCCATCCGAACCATCCTGAGTGATCCCCACAATCGCGTGCAAGGCTTTTTAGCTGCCGGGCATGTGTGCGCCGTGATGGGATATCATGAATATTTACCTCTTGCTGCTGAATTCCAGCTACCCCTGGTGGTAACCGGATTTGAACCGCTTGATCTGGCGCTGGGTATCCTGGAGACCATCCGCGCCCTTGAAAATGGGAAGAACGAAGTTATCAACGCCTATCCAAGGGGTGTCATCCAAGAGGGTAACCGCAGCGCGCAGGATATCATAGAAAAAGTGTATAAGACCTGCGACCAAAAATGGCGCGGTATCGGCACCATCCCAGACAGCGGTTGGAAATTGAATGAGGATTATACTGATTTTGATGCGGAAAATCGTTTCGATGTCGGGCAGATCCAGACCAAAGAATCAGAAGTATGTATATCAGGCTTGATACTACAGGGTCGCAAGAAACCCTTTGAATGCCCGGCTTTTGGAACCCTCTGCACCCCACAGAACCCTCTGGGAGCCACCATGGTTTCCTCTGAGGGTACCTGCGCCGCATACTACCGATACCAAAGAAAATAATGAGCTAGCCATGGAAGAAAAGAAAATCACGCCAACCATTGAGAATGCCTCCTGCCCGCTTCCTTTACGACACAACGACCGTATCGTATTGGGTCACGGCAGCGGTGGACGCATGACCGAAGAACTCATCCAGCACGTTTTTTTAACGCATTTCAAACACCCCGAATTGCTGTTGGGAAACGATTTCGCCTCCCTGCTGCCGCCGCAAACGGACGCTCATCAAGGGCGGTTATCTGTTTCCACCGACGCCCACATCGTCAAACCGCTCTTTTTCCCCGGTGGAGATATTGGGAAACTAGCAGTCAGCGGGACGGTCAACGATGTTGCCATGTCAGGTGCCATACCACTCTTCCTCACCGCTTCCTTCATCATTGAAGAAGGTCTTTCCATTCAAGTTCTTGAAAAAGTAGTGGAGTCTATGGCATACACCGCGGAAGAAGCAGGAGTAGCCGTCATTGCTGGCGATACCAAGGTGGCAGAACGAGGGAGTGTTGACCAGCTATTCATTTCCACCAGCGGTATCGGCTGGATCCCGGAAGGGCGCACTATTAACGGTCAATCCGCGCAGATCGGTGATTCGATCCTCATATCGGGCACCATGGGCGATCATGGCATCGCCGTGCTGGCAGAACGGGGAGAATTGGGATTCTCAACTACCATTCAATCCGATGTGGCACCCTTGAATGGCATGATCGCAGAACTGCTGAAAGCAGCACCGCATACGCATGTCCTGCGCGACCCCACCCGCGGAGGAGTAGCCACTACCTTGAATGAGATCGCCAGGCAGAGCCGTGTCAGCATGCTCCTGCAGGAAGAAGCCCTGCCGGTTAAGAAACAAGTTCAGGCTGCCTGTGAAATGCTCGGTTTTGACCCACTCTATATCGCCAATGAGGGTAAACTGCTAGCCGTGGTACCCGAAGCAGAAACAGAGCAGGCATTGAACGCTTTACGAGCACATCCGTTGGGAAAGGACGCTGCCCTGCTTGGTAAGGTGATCGCTTTCGAGAATGAAACACCACGCGTGCTACTGCAGACCTTGATCGGCGGCAAACGTATCGTGGATGTCTTATCCGGGGAGCTGCTGCCGCGCATCTGCTAGCCCAGCTTGACAACTTACCAAGACCACTTATACTTATTCAAAACTCCATAAAGGTGAAAGCATGAAAATTGATTATAAAGAAACCACATCAGATCTGCTCGCGAGGATCAACATTCATGAGAAATATGGTACGCGCAATATCGATGATTGGATGATCGAAACCGTTCCATTGAAGGAAGGAATGCGCATCTTGGATGTGGGATGTGGCGCCGGAAAGCAATGCTTCTCCTATTTTGACACCCTCAACGGGAAAGCTGACATCGTTGGTGGAGATGTATCTGAAGAACTGCTCACCAAAGCCAAAGAAGAAAATAAAAAACGCGGTACCAACATTGCCTTTACAGAGTTAGATTTCAACAACCCCTTTGATTTTGAGAATAATACTTTCGACCTGGCATCCTGCAGTTTCGCCATCTACTATGCCGAAGATATTCCCTTCACTATCAAAGAAATGCACCGTGTTCTGAAACCCGGCGGTTATCTTTTCACCACCGGACCCATGCCAACGAATAAACAGGTCTTTTATGACATCATTAAAGAAGCCACCGGAAAGATCATCCCACCTATGCCCGGCAGTTCCCGCTATTCCACAGAAATTCTAGCTGCTGTCCAATCGCTCTTTTCACATACAGATGTGATCATTTTTGAAAATCCTTTAACCTTCGATGAAGCAGAACCTTTTTTGATCTACACACGGGCTTCGCTGAGCGAAGACCGCAAACTATGGACCAGCTTCTTCGAAAGCAAAGATGAATTTGAGACCGTTATGAATAAGATCGAAGCAGTGGCTCAAAAGCGCATCCATGATGAAGGAAAGATCGTAATGACCAAGGTAGTGGGTGGAATTCTGGCAAAGAAGTAAAACCATGGCAAAAGACATGTTGTTTTATGGCAAGAAGATCTTCTTCCTGGGGGCGCATCCCGATGATATTGAATTGGGATGCGGCGGATTGATCGCGCATATCACACCGAAAGCGGAAGTGTTTTGCATCACGCTCTCTGATAATCAAAAGAACCCCCTGCTTACCAACCTGGTGCAGGAACATCAAGCCAGCATGCAAATACTGGGTGTTAAACCTGATCATGTTATCCTGAAAGACTTCACCACCCGTCGCTTTCAACATGAACGCCAGGAGATCCTGGAATTTCTGTTTGAGCTGAACAAGAAATACCATCCCGATATTGTCTTTACCCACACCAAAGCAGACCTGCATCAAGATCACAGTACTGTCACCATGGAAACCCTGCGCGCTTTTCGAGGAATCAGTGTATTTGGTTTTGACGTCATCCGCAGCAGCAGCGGATTCTTCCCGCATTTTCTGGTCAAGATTGATGAGCAGGACGTTGAAAAGAAGGTTGCTGCACTGGGCGCTTACACTACCTACCAGGATAAATATTACTTCTCGGATGAGGTCACCCGCGCTACTTTGCTGCGCAATGGTGCCATTGCAGAGAGTAAATATGCAGAAGGTTTCGACATCTTCCGCATGATAGGTTCATTTAGTACCCTACATGAATAATAAATATTCGAGGGAGATGTACTAGATTGGAGTAATGAAATACGAGAATAACTTTATGCTGAAACTATAATATGGTTCTTATATAAATATTGGCAATTATCGTATAATATGATTGAGGTAAATATGGCAGAGAAAAAAAAACCTGAAACGGAAATAAAAGAAAAAGCAATCCGTGTAATATGGAGTTCTGTTGAAGATTTGCCTACATTATATGCAAATAATCTCTATGTTTCTCACAGTAATGATGCTGAATTTCACCTTTTCTTTGGGAACTTAACTCCTCCCATCCTTTTTGGCTTGGATGAAGACGAATTTCCAAAAGAAGTACGAGTGAACCCAGTTGCTAAAATTGTAGTTACTCCTGAAATAATGGAGCGATTTGTTAAAGCAATGAATGATAATTATGAAAAATTTAAAAACAAAAGGGAGGAAGAGAAATGACAGCATTATATATCGGGACTTTACAAGACTCTTCAACAAATGCTTTTAGTAACTTGCCACTTGATTGGTCTTTCGATTCAGCCAAAACAGCAGGAGAAATTGCTTTAGAACAGTTCTCAGCATCACTTTCAGATTTAAGCAAAGAAGAATTGCTTTCTGGCTTTGAGAAAACTAGGCAAAAGGTTTTTGAAGAGTTTTACGGTGCCATCAAGTGAACCGCTTAGAGTCGTTTTGGACGCTAACGTTCTTTTTTCTGGTTGTGCCTTCGAAAGTGGGAATTCGCGAAAAATAATAAATTATATTCTTAGGCATAAAGTATGCCTTGTTACATGTACTTACATAATTTCGGAAGTAGTTGAGCATCTTTTAGAAAAAGATAAGCAAACTAGCATTCCAGAATTTTATAGAGTCTTGGCAGAAGGATATTTAGAAACCGTAGAGTCGCCATCCCGAGATGATATAACTGCCAATTTATATTTGGTTCCTGCAGATCCTAAAGATGTTCCGGTAGTACTGACTGCTATAAACTCTCATGCTGATTGTATAATAAGTGGAGATCATCATTTAAATGCTGGCGATGTCACAACTCAAGCAATTGATACGCTCATACGAGTATTTACACCACACGATTTTCTCGATACTATGATTTAATAAAGTTCAGCCCACTCACTCGTATTTTCTCTACATTGATAAACTGTCTTCATCAAACAACTCAATATTTATTCACCCCCAAATCTTTGTCTAATTTGAATTGATTGCCTTTGAAAAAAAGGGCATTCTACCTATAGAGGGTCATGAATTTTTTAATGTACCATAATCAGCAAGCCATCTATGTTATAGATAGAAGAAGCCGTTCAATTGAACGGCTTCTTCTATTCTTCTTCTTTTTCTATGCCATACAACGCGGCTTTCATCACTTTCAAAGGCAGCAATGCACATTTCAAACGCACCGGACCCAATTCAATGCCCAGTAGATCAATGACATATTGCGAATCAAAGTGCTGCACCTCTTCCACCTTCTTCCCGATGATATCTTCTAATAAGATATCCGCAGAGGCTTGCGAAATGGCGCATCCGTGACCGCTAAAAACAGCATTGGTGATAATTCCGTTTTCGTCCACTTCCAGATCCATGTGAATAAAATCACCGCATAGAGGATTCTCATCTTCAAAACTGTGATTGATCTCTTCCAATTCCCCTTTGTGGATAGGATTTTTATAATGTTCGAGGATCATCTCCCGATACAGATCATCCATCATACGTCACCTCGCCCAAAGATCTCTTTCACTTTATAAATCCCCTTTACCAGATCATCCACATCTTCGCTGGTATTGTACAGATAAAAACTGACTCTGGTGGATGCTTGCACCTTCAACCTTTGATGAAGAGGCATGGCACAATGATGCCCAGCTCTCACAGCAATGCCCTGTGCATCCAGGATCTGCGCAATATCATGTGGATGGATATCATCCAGCTCGAACGAAATAACCCCCCCACGCTGGTCTGCAGCAGGTCCCATCATCTGCAGCCCGGGAATGGTTGCCAATTGCTCATAAGCATATTTTGTCACTTCTTTTTCATGATCGTGTATTGCTTGCATCCCAATAGCATTAAGATAATCCACCGCAGCGCCAAATCCAATCGCTTCCGCTATCGCAGAGGTGCCAGCTTCAAACTTATAGGGAATCTCATTGACGCTGAAATCTTCGAAGGTCACCTTTTTGATCATGTCGCCGCCCCCCAGGAACGGATTCATACCTTCCAGCAGAACTCGCTTACCATACAGAATGCCGATGCCGGTCGGACCGCACATCTTATGCGCTGAAAATGCGTAGAAATCCACTCCAAGATGCTCGATATCCACCGGCAGGTGCGGTACGGATTGCGCACCATCCACCAGCACCACTGCCCCAGCTTGATGGGAGAGCGCTGTAATTTCTGCAACCGGGTTGATTGTGCCAAGCACGTTCGAAACATGGGTAAACGATACCAGTTTGGGTTGTTTATTAAGCAAGATGTTAAATTGATCCATATTCAACAGACCATCCGCTGTGATGGGAATGAAATCGATCGTTAACCCTTTTTCCTGTGCCAGCATATACCAGGGCACCAGATTAGAATGGTGTTCCATTTCGGTCAGCAGAATATGATCGCCCGGGTTGAGATATTTTCTGCCCCAAGCATGCGCCACCAGGTTGATGGATTCCGTGGTGTTTCTCGTAAAAACAATCTCAGTTGAGTCCTGTACTCCTATAAAATCAGCAATACGGTTGCGGGCATCCTCAAACTGTGCGGTCGCTTCTTCAGCCAGTTCATGGATGCCCCTGTGAATGTTAGCATAATCATGCGTGTACAATCGATCCATGGCATCCAAAACTTGTTGTGGTTTTTGGCTGGATGCAGCCGAGTCAAGATAAACCAGACGTTTATTTCCGTGGATTTTCCGATTGAAGATCGGGAAATCATCACGGATCGTAGAAACATCAAACATCGGGAATAACCCTAACTACCCTTCGCTTTTACGCGAAGATTCGGAGAATCTGTCGGGTACCATAGGATATGATCTGGAACCATCCAACCGTCGGTGAGGTAAACGTTTTCTTTGAATTGAACTGCAATCAGTTTGGAATCAACCTGTACAACCGTTCCCTTTAGCCAACCTTTTACACGTTCTTTTCCTTTATCATGATCACAATTTGCTTCTACTGGATCCCCTACCTGATACGTAGAATCAATGATGGGTGGTCTCATGAACGGTGTACTTGCCATAGAAAATCTCCTGGAGGAAAAAATTTACAATTGATGTATTAAAGCACATCTTTGTTAATTTTAGATATAAATTCATTCTTAATCAAATCCCGAATTCCCTCAGACGGGATACGGTCAAGAACCTGTTCGATAAAACCCGATACGATCAGTTCTCTGGCAGCCTTTTCCTCGATCCCGCGGGATTTGAGATAGAAAAGCTGTTCGAAATCCAGATTGCTAATGGTTACTCCATGAGAGCAGCGAACATCATCGGTCAGGATCAGATCG
>DMDF01000108.1 GCA_003446605.1 Anaerolineaceae bacterium | reverse complement strand
AAAGAGATATATCAGATGGCCGTGAATGCGAAATACGAAGCGGTGAAAAACGGTGAAGCCGAAGTTATTTCCTGCTACACAACCGACGCCGGTGTTGCACGACTTGGCTTGAAACTGCTAAAAGACGATAAACATGTACAACCACATTTTGACGCAGCCTACGTGGTACGATCCGAAATATTGGATAAATACCCAAAACTGAAAGATCTGTTGAATCAAGTGAAAATTACCAACGATGAAATGGCACAAATGAACTTCCAGGTCGAAGGTGAGGGTTTGGATGCGAAGGAAGTCGCGCGCCAGTACCTAGAAAGAAAAGGGTTAATCTAGCAGACGAAACACATGAATGGTTTCGTGTACGACAAAACCAATCATAAGGCTGTATTGAAGAAATGAAAAGAACAGGGCACGCTTATTTACTTTTGCGTGTCTTAGTTGTTCTCTCATTTATTATCTTTTTTTAGATTTTCTGTTATTCAATTATTTGATTCATATTTCTTTGTAATGTAGGTAGCCTTGTTATAACTTTTATTTTGCGATGTAATACGCGGCAAATAACAATAAAAGATTTACAATGGCAAGGATTATGAAAATCAAATCCACACTAAAGTAACTTCTCTTAAATGTATCAGCATTCTTGTCTAGCTACATGCTTTCACTGAACTTTGATGCAAGAAATCTTGCCAAGTTCCCTCCAATACCCATTGGACTCGCACTTCCACCAATCTAGCGGAATGAGAACAAGGCCCCAAACACTCCTTTTGCTTCATGATAGTGTACAATTACGCACAAACTCTCGAGTATCATAATAACATCCAAATTGACTGCTCGTCAACCTGCTGATATCTACCTGCTGATATCTAATCTGCTCTGCAATAAACCTTTGTAGCATTTGATCCCAATAGAATATACCAAAAAAACAAACGCTGTATACAGTGTTTATAAATTGATATATTCGTTGGTAATGCTGAAAAAGACCCGACTTGACTTTGAAAAGTGGCGTGATATAATTTAAGAGTACATAAGTAGCAATCTAAATTCTTCATGAACCGTGCTCTTTTTGGCGAATATAAAACAATAAGAAACGCACGAGTAATCTATATGATAGTATTTTGATGAAAAAATCAAATCATTAAGTCAATAAAATAGGTGGAAAAGTGATTGAATTAAAAGATTTGAGTCATGTCTACCCCAATGGTTTTCGTGCGGTCAATTCGATCAACTTAACCGTCGAAAATGAAGAAGTGTGTGTTCTGATTGGTCCATCAGGTTGCGGCAAATCAACAACATTGAATATGATTAACAAACTGATCCCGATTTCCGAAGGATCGATTTGGATCGATGACAAGAATATTAACACGATGTCATCCATTGAGTTGCGCCGCAATATCGGTTATGCCATACAGGAGGTTGCGCTGTTTCCCCACTGGACAGTCGCGCAAAACATAGCTACCGTCCCCATACTAAATAATTGGGCCAAGAAGCGTATCGACAACCGCGTTGATGAGCTACTCAACCTGATGGGTCTTGAACCGGATCACTATCGGGATAAGTATCCAATTCAGCTCAGCGGTGGCGAACAGCAACGTGTCGGTGTTGCCCGAGCGCTAGGTGCCGATCCACCAATACTGCTAATGGACGAGCCATTTGGCGCAATTGACCCGATTACCCGAAAACGCCTCCAGGATGAGTTTCTCCTGATCCAAGAAAAGATACGCAAAACCATTGTGTTCGTGACCCACGATATCCAGGAAGCACTCAAGATGGGAAATCGGATCGCGATACTGAATGCTGGTGAGCTGGTTCAGAAAGGCACTCCCAAGGCCATTCTTGAACAGCCTGCCAATACCTTCGTAGCTGAATTTATGGGTACAGACCGTAACATGAAATGGCTACAGTTAACCTTTGCCGAAGAACTCCTCTGTTACTCCGATCGGCATGCATGCATATCCGATTCAGTGGAAACCGTTCTAAAAAAAGCTGCTGGTACCCACCTGGTGAGCATACCCATACTCGACACAGATGGGAAAATACTAGGCTTTGTACATGAAAGAGATCTCAAATCAGAAAAACAAAATTGGACCAAGAAGATACGTCCCTTCGAACAGACTGTTGAGAGGACAACAACGATATATGACGCGTTATTTTACATAATCCTGGATCAGAACAATTACCTGCCGGTTTCTGATGGTCAAGGTCGATATCTGGGCGTAATTACGCAAGATCGCGTAATCACGCTACTGTCGGATATCAACAATCCAGATGTTAAAATGGAGCGATCAGATGTTTAATAAAATTGTGACCTATATCCTAAATAACGTTGATTATATCTTGGAGTTGACACTTCAGCATATCCAGGTTTCTATGACGGCTATCGGACTGGCTATCTTATTTGCTGTACCGCTTGGCATTCTTCTGACTAGATTCAAGAAGACAGCCAATCTCGTAATCGGAATAGTCGGAATCTTACAGACCATTCCAAGTCTGGCTTTACTGGCGATTATGATACCACTTTTAGGTATCGGTTTCAAACCAGCTGTTGCTGCACTCTTTTTGTATTCCTTGCTACCGATTTTGCGCAATGTCTATACTGGCCTGAACGAAGTCAACCATACGATGATCAAAGCCGCACGTGGGATGGGTATGACCCGTCTGCAGATTATTTTCAAAATCCAGATTCCTATTGCCATGCCGTTCATCATCGCCGGTATTCGTACGGCCGCGGTGATTTGTATCGGGACAGCAACGCTCGCCGCTTTCATCGGTTTTGGTGGCCTAGGAGCCATGATCTACTCTGGCATACAACAAATCAACACCGTTCATATTGTGACTGGAGCCTTTTTCTCAGCATTGCTAGCCCTCGTGGTTGATCAACTGTTCAACCTGATTGAGCACATGGTGACGCCCAAAGGGCTTCGCTTGGCATCAAGAACTGATCCGACGAATCGTTTTTAAATAAGGAGGTTATTGATATGAGAACATTAACACAGAATAAACATTTAACATTGCTTTTTGCCTTGGCGTTTATTGTCAGCATTATGTTGCCCTTGGCTGGTTGCGGGGAAAAAGAGGAAACCCTGAATCTGACCTGTCAGACCTGGACTGAGTCTTACATCATCGGGCATATCACGCAAATCTTAATTGAAGAAAACACTGATTATAACGTTAAACGTATTGAACTTGACAGTAATGCGATTACATGGCAAGCTTTTAAAAACAATGAAGTGGATATCTGGGGAGGTTACACTTCGAGTTTCTTTCAATTGTTTGAAGATGACGACATCTTGTACGACCCTGATGAGGTTTACAACTATGTCTCTGGAAAGCTGGAAACCGAACACAATATTGTCATGCTGGAACGCATGGGCTTTTATAACAACTACGACCTTGCTGTCACTCCGGAGGTTGCTGAGCAGTATAATCTTGAAACCTATTCGGACTTAGCCGCTGTTTCAAACGAATTAAGAATAGCTGCTGACGTGAATTTCCG
>DMDF01000178.1:4834-7058 GCA_003446605.1 Anaerolineaceae bacterium | reverse complement strand
TTCAAACAGAGCACACCCTTTTTGCGGCAGACTCTACCTTCTAATTTCTCCAAATACATGAGCCGGGTAGAATTCGACCTTACGGCCGGAAGGATGACAGCAAATATCAATACGGATGAACAATTGAATTTTATTAGTGTCTATTTTTATTTAGCAAAACATGCCAAATCAAATTAAGATTTCTCGAATAACGATGGCTGTAATTCTTCGGCTCTTATTCTTTCCTCAGCAATTGAACAATATTCTTCCGATATATCAAAACCGACATAATGTCTTTTATTTATTTTTGCAGCAAGGCAAGTTGTTCCCGATCCGACAAAAGGATCTAATACTACATCATCAACATAAGAGAATAATCTAATAACTCGTTCGGCAAGCGGAATTGAAAATGGTGCTGGATGACCAATCCGTTTTGCAGACTCTGGTGGAATATTCCATACAGATAATGTTCCATCCATGAACTCTTCTTTGGATATATCAGAATCCCCTCTATCGGGTCTCGAAAATGATTGCTTAGCAAAAACTAATAAGTATTCATGAATATCTCTTAACCGAGGTGCTTTAGCACTTTTCCAACTTCCCCAAGCACAACTACCACTCGCTCCTTTTGCTTTCTGCCAAATAATTTCTCCCATTGGAAGAAATCCAATTTCACTGTGGATATTATGAAATAAGGAAGTTAGCGGAATATAAGGTTTTCTACCAAGATTTGCAACGTTAATAATGTACCGACCGCCTGGCCGCAACACCCTATATACTTCTTTTCCAACATTGTTAATCAATTCAAGATAATCATCTAAGCTCATATCTAGATCGTATTCTTTCCCAACATTATATGGTGGGGAAGTAAATGCCAGCCCAACACAATTATCAGGCAATTGCATATTTTCAGATGATTGGCAGTAAATTTTATCTACCAAATCCCCAATCTCGTTTATTTCAATTTTCGAAAGTTCTTTATTACTAAGCTCATTTTGGTTCGTCTCATACAGATTACGACTATAAAATATTGATGAATCGTGACTCTCTCTATTTGAAGTGCCGAATGAACTCGTTTGAGAATTTTTATTTTTTCGTGGTGTCATAGTCATAAACTCCCAAGAAGCTGTAAGAATGTTTCTACAATCCTAGATTCTTCATTTTCTTGATTTGCCAGTTTAATTATTCTACCCAACTCAGGTTTGGATATCCTGTTTTCAAAAGTTTGTAAATCAGGTATTTTTTATTATAGGTAAGCTGTTTGTAATCCATCGCGAAGCATGCCTTCGGCTAAGAACTCCTTTGACTCTGGTGGGTTGAAAGGTGCATATTGTACTGCAGCTTACCTTTCTTTCACCAGCTTTGTTGCACTTTGAGGTGGGTTGGGATGATATTTAGATTCTTAAATTAAAATTTCCCTGGATTTTGACAATGCTGTCCAACGCTAAAAATCTGTCCCATCTCATGCCTCACATTTTCGTGTGCCGCGACATTGGGGATAATTCGGGCAACCCCAAAATTGTTCACCTTGATTTGAACCCTTTTTTGCTGTTCTCAGCACCATCTCACCCCCGCATTTCGGACACAGTGGGGATTTGCTTTGCGACTCTGGGATAACCGGCTGGGTTTGTGTATCGGCTTCGTTCGGGTCAAGATATGGATGTAAAGCTGATTCCAGCTCCGAGGTCGAATAGGACCGTCGGACAGGAAATCGGACCAATGGCAGTTTTGCCGCAGTGTAAACCTTCTCCACAAATTCATCCCGTGCCTCCCTGCTGCTTTGTTGATGACTCTTATCGTCCAGCTCTATCCCAACCATGGGTTTAAGTGTTTTCGGGTCACACAATAGAAAGTCAACATGCTTGCGGTCAATCTTATTGGTGTAAGCCCGAAATTGACTCGGATCATCAGACCTCACATAGAACAAATCAGATAGGGATACTTTTGGGCAGATCATCGCTTTATCCGAAACCACGTGTTTCAGAACCAGGAAAAAGCTGTGCTCGGCAGGGGAGAGAAAATCATTCCGGATGTGATAGGGATAGTCGAGTTGGTTCTTGGATTTCTCATCGTTGAAAGTCAGGATGTCGACAATTCTTTCAACGATGTCATCCGTGGCTTCAGAGGATAACCCGAGAGTTTTTAGGATAGAACGAAGGAGGGAAAACTTTTCTTTGGATTGCATGAGAGATTTTACACCTGATCTGATAGTTGAGTATAACTGAGTCTACTGCAAAAAGGGTGT
>DMDF01000178.1:0-4644 GCA_003446605.1 Anaerolineaceae bacterium | reverse complement strand
GAGTTTTTTCAGTAGAGTCATAACTACAATGAATATCATTATATCTTTTTAAATTCCCTTGTATTAATTCTTATTAAGTTGTAAAAAATGGTTCGGAAGAAAGGGAGGGGTGAAAAGAGGGGAAACGCGCCGCCAGTTCCCAGGCGACGTGAAGGGAATTGCCGGTGCCGGAAAAAGTGTAGGCTTCCATAAGAATCTTTTTGTTGTGCTGTCGAAAATTACTTAAATGTAGGTCAGTTTTGTATAATTGGTTTACAGATTTTTTTCATGCCCCCTATTGAATCTTACTTTGGTAATTACGCAAAGAGGGGCTGTCCAAAGTGAGGACAGCCCCATTGATTAACTTATTCTTACTGATTTAGCAAAGTTGTTACAGCTTGGCGAACGCCAGCTTTTGCCAGATCATCAATGGCAGTGCCAACGACGATAATATTTACACCGGTGCCAATGAATGCTTTAAAGTTATCGGTGTTGATTCCACCCTCTGCGATTGTCGGTACGGTCACAGCACCTAGTAATGCATCTAAACGTTTTCTGACTTCTGGAGCAATTTCACCTGCTGCTACTCCTTCGTAGCTCATTCCGGTCATCAAACCGATGAAATCAGTGCCAACATCTTGCATCTGCTTGGCAATTTCTGCCACATCTGACGGTTTATCTGCGGGAATCCCAAACAAATGCCTGTCTCTAGGACTGGCAATGTAGGCATCGATTAAGAGCCCATTTTTATGGCCTAATTCGATAACCGCCTTTAGATCTTCAATTGTGGATTTATGTGTATGCAAACCGTCTGCGCCTGCTCTTGCTAACATTGCCATATCACTATCTGATAGGTAGGTTGGAACGACTTCCGCAAATGTTCCTGGAACACCTACCGTAATATAAATATCAGGTCCGACCACATTACGAATCCCATTGACAACCTCAGCCATCTGCTCCATCTTGATTTCATGCCGTAAATTTTCTGCAGCATGCATATTCGTTACACCCTTATAACCTCGGGCTAACGCCAGTGCTGGGTGATTGGGTTCAATCAGTCTAGCTCCTGCTTCAACAGCTGCAAGGGCCATGCGAGCATCATCACCTGTAATACCAGTGGAAAGCAATGTTGTGCCACCATGTGCGGCAATAGCAGCTAGAACTTTTTTCCTGCCAGCTTCCCGTTTTTGATACATATCTCCAACAATCATAATTTCCTCTTTTCAAGATTCATTAAGTTGACTTAATTAGGCTTTTTGTTTATTTTTTGCTATACGGTTGGCAATTAGTGTTAACACACAAGAAACTACTAAACCAACCGCCATCGACACTGCAAATCCAAGCGGATTGTTTGACACTGTCGGAGCGACAAAGGTTGGTAAGTATCCAGACCCGCGAGCATTGAAGAATCCAACGACTGCACCCCCAACAGCAGCTGAGAATAAAGCAATGCCAAATACTAATTTATCCGCAAACATAAATGGATAGGCGGCTTCGACAAATGTTCCGAATGCCATATTTACAAAAAATCCTGGAGCGGCAACTGATGCTTCGCTCTTCTGCCGTGGTCCTATAATATTTGCCAACGTGATCCCAGCAGATACCATTACAAGACCTACCATATCAACGGCCCCTAAGAAGCTGTTACCCTGGGTTTCCATTTCCAGTAAAACAATTGGCAGAATGGCTGCATGATAGACACCGCCAATAATCGCGGGCCATATCAACAAACCAGCAACGGCCCCAGCAAGAATCGCATTGTAGTCAAGGGCAATTTGAATTAACTCGCGAATGCCATTACCAATCCATAAAGTGATAGGTGCCAATCCAAAATAGACAACGATGCCGCCTACCAAACCGCCAATAGCGCCAGCAATCAAGCTCGATGTTGTCGCCGGGAATTTCATTCTAAATGACCATTTCAGTAAATAACTGGCTAATATACCTGCAAGAATACCACCGACGATTCCTCCAAGCACACCGCCATTAACTGATAAGACACCAGCAATGACTCCTGCCACAATTCCAACCTCGTCCAGTCCAGAAACCTGTTTTGCTGCAACAACAGCAACAACGATGGGTAATGCCCCGATCAACACATCAAAAAGAGGGCCAACGGAGTCAACCAAGAATGGAATTTTTCCAATTGCTAGAATTAGCGCCATCGCAATAAAACCTGGAAGTGATGACATCATAATGCTTCTCAGGCTGATGCGCTTAAAGATGTTTCCAGTCTCTACTTCTGTGGATTTTCCTATGACAGGTGTATATTTTGTTTTCCATTCCGAGGCAAATGCGGAAATATAACCAACTGCTCTGGTTCTATTGGTTGATCCTGTTGTCCCCGATGATGAAATCACATTTGCTCCCATTGATCGAGCATTGGACATTGAGCTTCCTCCGGTTCCAGCTACCGGCGTACCTTTTTCTGAAGCTGCTGTTATCACCTCTGAATTGACACCTTTTGGATCTGCTGAAACTATAATGACACCATCTACATCCCCACTTCTAACTCTTTCAGCAATTTCCTTGTTGACCTCTTTTGCCTTTTTATTTACTTCGTTAAGATTCCCCTCGAAAACTGGAATAGGTCCACCTTCTGACTGTCCCCACAATGTTGCATTTGTTTTCTCTGTTACATGGTCAAGGGTCGTGGATGCCGCAACAAAAGCGATATCTGATATTTCCATGTTTGCTGCTTTAGCTTGATTTACAATCTCTTGTAACAATGCTTGTGGATTATTTCCACCAAGAACAAATAAATGCCCCCCGCTGCTTCCAATAACTGCGAGTTTTTTCATGATGTTCTCTCCTCAAAATAATGTGGGATAAAATATTAAATTACAATACTTCCATTGATAAGTATTGCACTTATAATGCAAGTATAAATATGTCATTTAGAACCCGTCAATTAGAAAATTCAGTACAGCAGGTGAATAAAAATGGAAAATAATAATACTATTTTTAGAAACGACCATTTCCAAGACCAGGATCAAGAAAGTGGATTCATTTTATCTTCCTGGTTAGAACGTAGTGGTGTTGATAGAAAGAAAATTTTAGAAGAAATTCATGCCAACAACAAGCATTTAGAATCATTCAGTTACAAGTCATTTCAGCAGTGGACAACGTATGGAATTTCCTCCCGCAGTATTAGCGGACAAACACCTGAAATCCTTGGGCAGCGTTTAGTCGCAATTGTCGAATGGTTTATAAAAGAACATTTCCATCGTTTTGGATCGGTTGTTAAACTTTCTGAGTTAAAAAGATTACGAGAAATTTATCCCGACATATCCACAAAATCTAAATTGCAGCTCGCCCGAATAGAAAATTCCTTTGATTTAGAAATTAATCACCAACAGTTGAATGATTATTTTTTAGGTGATTGGAAGAAAAGCTTAGAAAAATGGCCCTCTTTTGCCTTTGTTACTGATCAATACTGGTGTATTAGAGCGTCAAGTCATTATGAAATGGCTTTGGTTGGTCATAAAGAGGAAGATTTAAAGAATTGGGGGTGGTGGCATCGTTTAGTCTCGACTCGAGATGGCAAGCAAAAATTTGAACAAAATAGTCCAATGAGATCATTAAGAGGACCCTATGCAGATGCATATTATCGCTGGCAGATGATGCGATTCATCGCTGACACAGATAAATTCAGAAAAAATGATGATGACCGATACAAGAAATTGATGGGTTTATTAAATCGAACGCCCAGGTTTAAAGAAATTTGGAAGGAGTGTTGTCAGTATAACGAGAGAATTCTATCAGGGCAGGTTAGTATCCCTGTCCCATTCTATCGTGAAGATGGCACGCTTTTATGGATGCTTGAGGTCAGTTCGCTGATTCCTGACACAGATAATTATCGATTAATTCTGTGGACGCCGCTTAATGCAAATACCGATGAGTATCTTGCTGAAATCCGAAGATGGGCCGACGAACCTGGTCGGTTTTCAAAGAAAGCTTATTTTGTTGAAGATCATCAGGATTGTTTTACAGAAGAGCAAAAATTAGCGTATGGATTATTAAATTAGGTTTTTGAGTTATAATTTTGAGTTTTGATAATCTTTTTGGGCAGAAATCACTTAGTGCATTTAGTTCAGCATAATTTCTGAGTTTTCAAATAAGTGATCTCTTTTTTGGGTTAAAAAAGAAGTATGTAAGAAAATATACAGAGGACAAACCTAATCCGTTGTTTGTAAAAAAAATAAAAGCTGGATTTATGTATCAAAAGCAAGAAGAGATAGTAATAATCCTCCTGGCAGTCTAAAAGAATGTTACTGCTATCCAATAAACTCAAATTAATATTATGTGCATCAATAAATTATCGTTTTTTCTTTAGTTTTTGTGGAATAGCTGCAACGATGATAATCAGAAGCCCGAACGGACCCAAGATCTGCCAGTAGCCTTCAAATGCACCCTTCACCATTTCCGGTTCAATTAAATAAATGAATATTCCCGCACCTGCGAAAAAAGCCAGATTCCGTAGAAAGTTTTTCAGAAATGCCATCTGATTCAATTCCTTCGACGTTCACCGCCCAGGCTAAACTGCAATAAGCAAAAAATCTCACTATTAAATTTTGTTCACAACGGGTAAAAATTTCCACGAATAAAACTTCAGGTGGGTTCGGTACACCCTTTGGGCAGTTCGAACCTACGACCGAGCGGATA
>DMDF01000047.1 GCA_003446605.1 Anaerolineaceae bacterium | reverse complement strand
TGGGGGTCTGGAAGGAAATATCCAGTAATTATTGAGGTAAATATGACACAAAAAACACAAAAAACTAAAGAACCACAAAAGAAAAGTCTCGTATCCCCAATTCTTGCTTCGATATTTTCTGCTATTATTCCAGGTCTTGGACAAATTCTCGCCAGGGCATATCAAAGAGGAATAATTCTACTTGCTAGTTTTTTAACAATGGGTGGGTTGTTAACCTGGCGTATTTATCTTGAAGGGCGACGGTACCAGGATATTAAAATCATCATACAGAAAGCTTTTCAATTATCTCCCATCCTGAAAACAATTGCTATTCTCCTGGTTATTTTATATATCTGGATTATTGTAGATGCCTACCTGGCTGCCAAGAAAAGTAATCAAGGCAGCCGATCTTATGGATCCGGACTTTTATTTTTTGTATTAGCTGTTTTCTTTTTACTTGGATGGCAGATTGGTGATATCAATATAGGTAATTTTTTCTCCCAAGCAGATGAAGCAATTCCAACTATTGGGCGAATACTCTGGCCCTGGGAAAAAGCCATAGATCGTCCGGAAGAAATCCTTACTATTGCAACCGAGATTCAAACCCCATGTACTGATGTGGAGTTTCCTGCGGCTGTCGTAAAAGAAGATGAACCATACATGCTGGTAACGCCAACTTGTGGTGAACCTACTGCGGTGGATAGCACACCCGGAACGGAATTTCATCTTATTGGTGGAAATTTCAACACTGATCAGGAAATAGAGATCTGGTGGAAAGATGGGAACGGTAATGAATTCAGGCAACGCCAGGGGGGAGAATACATCAAAGTAATGCCTGATAGTGAGGGTAATTTTGAGATTTCCATTATTATGCCATATCGTCTCATCGCTTCATCCTCGGATAAAGGAGCAACCTTGTGGGAAGTACAAGCAAGACAGCTTCTCAGTATCGGCGAGGCGCAATTAAGTGAAGAGTTTACGTTAGCCGTTGAGAAAATGATTGAGACTATCATTATCGGTATGATGGCTACTTTATTTGGTGTCATTATGGCGATTCCACTTTGTTTTCTAGCAGCTAGAAATTTAATGTCTCAAAATATTTTTACCAAGATCATTTACTACATTGTAAGAACTATCTTAAATGTCATACGGTCGATTGAACCTCTCATTTGGGCTATCATTGCCACAATTGTGGTAGGGCTAGGACCTTTTGCTGGTATCATCGCACTCACAATACATTCAATCGCAGCCCTTGCAAAACTCTATTCTGAAGCTATTGAAGGAATTGATTCAGGACCAATTGAAGCGATCCAAGCTACAGGGGCAAACTGGATGCAGACCATTATGTACGCTGTCATTCCACAGATCGTTCCTCCATTTGTTTCCTTCACGATCTACCGCTGGGACGTCAATATCCGTATGTCCACAGTGATTGGTTTTGTAGGTGGCGGTGGGATTGGCTTCCTGCTACAGCAATGGATCCGCCTGCTGGACTACCGCGCTGCTGGCATTGCAGTATGGTTTATTGCTCTAACCGTAATGATTCTGGATTATGTAAGTGCTGAAATTCGAGAACGATATAAATAAACGATATCACTAATAAGTGAAATGAATTTACCAAAGTTAGAATAAATTTCTAGGCTTTTACAGCTAGAAATTTATTCTTTTTTATCAAGATTTGTGTAAGTAAAGTACTATAATTACAAATTATATGAACGCTGATATAGATGTGAACAATAATAAAGAAACTCCGATTAAAAAAATTGATCTTTCTAAGATCATGGTAAAACTGCGCATAGCTTATATCAAGTTAAACAAGCGTTCAAATGGAACAGTTCGAATTATTCGCATTGTTCTGGATAGGTTAGGGAAGACTCAAGCAACGCAAGCAGCTGCAGCTATGGCATTTTATGCGTTCTTTTCAATTTTTCCTTTATTACTATTATTAATCGGCGTTGGTAGCTTTTGGCTCGACAATGAAGCAGCCTATCAAAAAGTAATAGAAATAGCCACTCAACTCCTTCCAACAGCCTCAGAACTCATCAACGCAAATTTGCAACAGGTCATTGAATTAAGAGGAGCAACCGGCTCAATTGGTATTATTGGTTTTATCTGGTCCAGTTCTTCATTTTTTTCAGTCCTTACCAGAAATGTAAATATGGCGCAAAACGCTCCCAGACGTAATTTCTTTGAAGATCGTGCTATCGCCATCGGCATCGTTTTACTGCTAACTTTGTTGTTCGGTCTATCCTTAATTTCGAACACACTGGTTGCTGTTCTTCCTAAATTTGACATCGTTTTATGGGATGGCACGCTTTTACAGGATACGAACCTGTGGAAGTATTTCTTGAAGATTGTGCCTACCATTGTTTCATGGGGATTGTTTATTATTCTCTACCGATTTACCCCTAAGAAAAAAGTAAGCATGAAAAGCGTGATGATAGCCGCCACCTTCACAGCCATTGGGTGGCAGGTAGCTTCATATATATTTTCCTGGATGATCAATTTTGGCTATATTCAATATGAATTAATTTATGGTTCCCTGGGAACTGTAGTAGCGCTGATGTTCTGGATTTATTTAATCAGTTATATTACGTTAATAGGTGCACATCTCAACGCCGTTTTGGAAGAAAGTTATGTTAAGAAATCTGTATTCAAAAATGTGAGGAATCAGAAATCTACACTCTCATAGAGATGCCACAAAGTATTCATCCTCTCATTCAGTCTGTTAAGAAAATCCCGATTGATCTTACTGGTAAGATCATCTTCGTTTTCGAAGACTATAAAGGGTACTTTATGACCAGCAATCACAAGGTAATCTGGAGAGTCTTGGGTTATTTCAAACCAGTCTGTTTCTGCATACATGTGTTCTAATTTTTTATCTGGAATACCATGTTCAAGGATGCTATCAGGTTTATCTGGATTGAAACGTTTGCGGTTCTTTCTGAGTGATTCTTCCCATGAAACATCTACATACACGATTGCCGCTTGATTAACCAGGCAAGCATCCATATGATTGAAAGCAGACCTGTACCCGCCATGTTCTTTTCCTCTTGAAAACTCGATGATGACGGTAGCATCCTCTAAATCATTGTCACGCTGTAATTTCTTATATTCCAAACCCAATCGTTTGATCAGAAGATCCCATAAATAGGGATACTTAAAGTAACCTTCTTCATCGGTATGGAGACGCGGTTTACCCATTTCTGCTAACAAATCATCATCTTCAAACCATGACCAGAGCATAGGAAAATCATCCAAAGGGATCATTTTGCCCACATGAAAACGTTCCATCCTTTCAGAAAGGGGCACACTCTCGAGATAATGGATGATTTCACTTTTTCCTGCTGCTGGTCGTGCTAAAAAGAAGAGTGTTTGAAAGATATTGTTGGTCATGTTCTAGTTCTCCCAATAGTATGGTCTGAATTGTAAATTAACTATTCCTCTTCAAAAACCTGCCAGTATCCGCTATCCAGCTCGTCATCGGCTAGATGCGCATAGCGTTGTGTAACAGCGATATTCTGATGGCGAGCCAGGCTCTGCGCCAATTTTAGGTTCCCGGTAGTCAACAGAACGCGTGTAACAAAATAATGTCGAAAAGAGTGGGGAGTAATGGTACCAACAGCTTCCTTACCGAGCGCTTCTGCAACACGTTCTGTGACAATATTTCGCCCGGTAGTCGGTGTGATCGGCTTTATTTTATTCCCAGCGCCTTTGTCGTGTCTCGCAAATAAGGGCAAAGAGGTAAGCGGTCTCCCACAAGATCCATCCAGGGAAGACCTTTCCTGAAGATATGCTTTCATTGCTCTCAGAGAGCGTCTGGAAAAACGTATGATGGCTTGTTTGTCACCTTTTCCGATTATCAAAGCTTTCCCCTCATTCCAATCAATATCCCCGCGCCGTAACTGACAAGCTTCATGTACACGTAGACCGGTATCTGCAAGTGTGATCAGAAATGCTTTGTCTCTTAATTCGCGTAGCTTAACTTTTTGATCATAATTAGGATTCATCTCTTTTTTTTCGTAATAGTCAAGTAATTCACTGATTGCATTTGCAGGAAATTGAGGAATTCGTTGTCCTGATCTTCTGGAACGTTGTTTAATCAGCAATTTTACTTTGGGAAGGTTGATATCAAGCGCTTCTTCAGCGACCAAAAAATCATAAAAGCCCTTCACAGCAGTAAGGTAGAGCTGTTCTGTCGTTGGTGCATACTTTTTTAGATAAGTGGCATACCATGCAATGGCATCTTCACCCAGATCATCCAGGGGAGCTTTTACACTTTGTATGTTATTCTTTGTGAGGCAAACCTGAAAATTTTTCAAAGCATTACAATAGGTCATATATGTATGTTGAGAACGCGCTAAACGTACGGTATCTAAATAAGCGTTGATCGCTTCTGAGATTGTATTATATTTACCCATTTTAAGCCCTCTTTAGTTTAACATATGCTTACTATAATAGTACTTATCGAAAGCAATAATATTTTAGCACATTTATCTATCCCCCACAATAGCTTAGTTTATTAATCCATGAATGGAATAGCAATTGTGCCGTAAGAATAAGCAGAAAGTTGAAAAAATAGATACCGATTATGCAAATTGTGCAGCTCTTACACCCAGCACTCCCCCACTATTCCGTATAGGGGCTTTTTTATCCATAATTGGTCCAAAATAGATAAGAAAATAACCAGTAAATGGGTTACACTTTACTAAAATTGCACCTTTTGTTGGGACAAGGTTATTAAAATACATAATACTATACGAAAATGCCTGATATTAATAAGAAATTAAGAAATGCTATCGATATTCCCTATGGGTCAGGAAGTATTCAGCTAGACCTCTCACGATTCCAAGAGAATTTTGACATTTTCTACCCACCCCATCTAGAAGAAAAACCACTTGCCGAAAAAGATATAGAACGTTTTCTTGAAAAACAAGTAGTTAACTTCAAGGCGGACGCTACAATTTCCATTGCCATCAATGATAACACCCGACCCGCCAGAAACGATCTCCTCCTAAAAACCCTTCTCTATTATCTTGAGAGCAAAAATATTCAACGAGATCGTATAGTTATATGGATCGCTATGGGTACGCACACGCCTCTTGACCCTGCACGTTACAAAGATATCATTCCATCTGAAATTGTCGAAAGTTATAGAATATATGCCCATAACTGCGACTTACAAAATAATCTACTCTATTTGGGAGAAACAAGCCACGGAACACCCGTTTATATCAATAAGATGTTCTTTGAATCGGATATAAAAATCACCATAGGAACAATAGAACCACATCATTTTATGGGATTTTCTGGAGGTGCAAAAACTGCAGGTATCGGGTTAGCGGGAAGAGAAACTATAGAAAAGAACCATACGTTATTATTACAGCCACATACTGAGACAGCAGAATACAGCAGAAACCCCATGCGTATGGATCTGGAAGAAATTGGTGACATGCTGAAAATAGACACTTGTTTTAACGCAATTATGGATCACCATAAAAATGTCATTCGCTTATTTTGGGGAAAACCAAGGGACGTCATGGTTGCAGGGATTGAATGGAGTAAGAAGTTATGTCAGATATCGGTACCTGATCTATACGATGTTGTGATTGCATCTGCTGGTGGCTTCCCCAAGGATATTAATTTCTATCAAGCCCAGAAAGCCATTACCAATGCCTGCATGATTTGTAAAAAGGGAGGAAGTATCATTCTTTTGGCAGAATGCCGGGAAGGGCCTGGAAATCAAAGATTTTATGAATTCATGCAAGGTAAACGTGACTTCTCGGAGGTAATCGAAAAATTCAGAGATATCCCCTTTGCAATAGGACCACACAAAGCCTATTTATTAGCCCGCCAGGGGTTGCAGTATGACCTATTCTTGAAATCCAGCATGGACGACAATATGGTTCGTACTATGCTTATGACTCCCCTCCCCTCCTTACAGGAAATGGTGGGTAATGAGACTATGCCGAATAAAAAAATTGCTCTCCTACCGTATGCTGCGTTAACCGTGCCAAATCTACTTTAGGTGAAAACCTTCTCAGAAGAACCGGGTTATAATTGAAAGAACGCTTATCCAGAAATGGAGATTCTATGAAAACAAATGAAGATGCGATTGGAAATACAACGGTTGATCCAGATGTGATACTAACTATCATCCGTTTAGCAGCATTGGAGGTCCCTGGTGTCTGCCGGATGGCATCTGGACCAGCCGGTATTGATGATCTGGTAAAAAAGTTTTATTCCGAGGGGGTGAAGATCGATGTTGAAGATCACACGATTTACGTAGATCTTTTCCTTGTTATTTACCGGGATGTGGACCTGCGATCGGTAGCTAGAAAAGTTCAAGAAGAGGTGAGCCGTTCCATTGAAGACTTGGTAGGAATGAACATTGGTCGTGTGGATGTACATATAGAGGACATTGAATTTAGAAAAATAGAAACAGCGTAAAGCAATTATGAAACCCCGAACAGAAGCTAGAGGTTTGGCTTTACAGGTACTCTATGAATACGATCTTTCAGGTCATCCGGCTGGAGAGGTTCTCATGAATCGACTGCAAGAAAATCCTGAAGATGAAGGGATGGTTGCGTTCGCGCGGGAGATCATTAATGGTGTCATTCCTCTCAGTGAAAAATTGGATGGGTTAATTGCCGAAAATGCTCCGGAATGGCCTCTAGACCAGATTTCATCCATTGATAAAAATATCATCCGGATTGCTTTGTGGGAATTTGCCGTTTCTAAAATCACACCTATAAAAGTAGCTATCAATGAAGCAGTAGAGTTAGCCAAAGTATACGGATCAGACTCTTCGCCACGTTTTGTAAATGGAGTGCTGGGAAGTCTTTCTACCGAAGTAGCAAAAATCAGCAATCTTCTTGCCAATGACAATACTATAATAAAAGAATAATAAATCTTTATCAGGAAATAAATCATGAAACAAAATCATAGGTCCCTTCCGTGGTTATTCCTATTGCTTCTTGGTAGTTTCCTCTTACAGCTTAGCGGCTGTTCAGGATATTCTCCAGGCTATGAGCCAGATCCAGTTTTTGCTGAAGTAGTCTTCGAAACCACTCTTCCAGCACTTGTGGATGAAAACACGATTGTCCAACTGGAAATTTTAGACGAAGTCTCTTGTTTAAATTTCAATCCTACCCGTTATGACATGAGTTTGAAGGACGAAGTTGAAACTACCTATTATGTTCGAATTCCCATGCCAATCGATTCTGTGGTTAAGTACCGCTATGTTTTAAATTCATCCGTTATCAATATTGAGAAAGACCTGTCAGGGAATGATATTCGCTATCGTATGGTGAATATTGATCAACCCATGGTGATAGAGGATACCGTTGCAGCTTGGGGTAATTCTCCATCTCTAACAGGAAAAGGTCAGATATCGGGGTATATTGTTGATGCAACAAACAATGCCCCTATCTCATCTGTACTGGTGACTATCGCCGGATTAACGACCTATACTGCAGTAGATGGATCCTTCACCATCAACAACGTTCCCATAGGAGAACATATGTTAGTGGCGTACTCCCCTACCGGTGAATACCAGGTCTTTCAACAAAAAGCGATTATCGCAGATGCGACACAAACCCCGGCTGTTTTTACAATGCAGCCTGTTTTGTTTGTTAATGTTACTTTCAATGTCTCAACCCCATCCAATACCATTAAAGGAGCTCCCATACGTTTGCTAGGAAATATCCTGCAATTGGGAAATACTTTCTCGGAGTTGGACGCTGGATGCAGCGTTATTGCATCCCGAGCACCCGCAATGACGTACCATGAAGATGGTTCTTATTCTCTTACCTTAAGCCTGCCTGTAGGTCTAGATTTACGTTACAAATATTCACTTGGGGATGGTTTCTGGAATGCGGAGAGAAAGAAGAATGGTAGTTTGAGAATACGCCAACTAGTTGTTCCAGATTATGATATTACCGTCAATGATACCATCTCAACCTGGTTGGTGGGTGATGAACAACCGCTTACCATCCGCGTAAAAATCCCTGAAACCACGCCTGCGAGCGACATGATTTCTCTTCAGATCAATCCGTATGTCTGGATGGAAGCACTGCCCATGTGGGCACTTGGGAATAATGAATGGTTGCTCACAATCTATAGCCCTACGGATATCCTGTTAGGTTCCACTTACCGTTATTGCAGAAACGAACAATGTGAAATTTCAGAAGGGCTTATAAACGCAACCGGATTGACAACTTCAACCATTAACAGCCTCTCCGATACCGTATTTGATGAGATTCTCTTGTGGAACACCTATCAACCTGTTTCTGTCTCAACCGACTTGAGGATCGAAAATATCCAGCAAAATCCAAATTTCATCGCGGGTGCAGAATTGAATCCTAATGCTGAGCCTTCCTGGCAGCCCTACTCCAGCTGGGCTTTTGTTGATCTAAGCGTAAATAAATTTAATTGGGTCTACTATGAACCAACCTGGACCTATAATACGGAAGAGAATACCATTTCTTTCGATCCTCAAAGCGATCTTTTTTGGGTTGATCATGCAGCTAATATAAACCATGCGCAATCCACAGGCTTGAAGGTGGCACTTTTCCCCCAAGTTCAGTATAGCAGAACCAATGCGCAAGAAGTCATTGCTGCAAACTATCAGGATTATTACTGGTGGAGTTCATGGTTTACCCAGTACAGACAATTCATCCTGAATTTTGTAACACAAGCTGCACAAAATAACGTGAGTTCTTTTATTATAGGTGGCGATGAAGTACTTCCTTTCCTTAATCCAGGATCATATAACCTTCCCTCCGATATGGAAACTAAGATGTCTGACTTATTGATTGAAATAAAAACAATCTATAATGGCGACATAGGAATTGCGATCCCATTTTTATCCGACCCATCTAACCTGCCCGCGTGGGTAAATGAAGCGGACTTTATTTACGTACAATATTCTCCCCAATTAGCAGCAATAGACAACCCCACCCTGGATGAATTAACGCAAAATGCTGTTTCTGTTATGGATTCACAAATCTATAATTTCTACACTTCGATCCAAAAGCCGCTCATTTTAGGGATTAATGCCCCTTCCATAGATGGCTCTGCTCGTGGCTGCCTTTCGATAGACGTCAATTGCGATGATTACACTACCATTGATGATGGTTTTAATCCAAATACAAATTACACAATTGATGTCCAGGAACAAGCGGATATTTATCTGGCGCTTCTAAGGGCAGTAAATCAGCGAACATGGATATCTGGATTTGTAACAAGAGGATATTTCTCACCGTTGAAAGTGTACGATTATTCATCCTCCATACACGGAAAACCAGCCGAAGAAATCATGTCTTACTGGTTGAACAAGATTTTCCCATGAACATTTGAATTAGAACAAAAAGACGGTCAGAGTTGTATCCTTCTGACCGTCTTTTATTTAATTGTTTGGTTTATTCGTTTGATTCGCCTGCTGTAATTGCAGCTGCTCTTTCTTGAAGGGTTTCATGCAAGCTGTTGATATCTTTGTCGATAAATTTTGAAGTGATGAAAAAGAAAATGCCACATAACAACCAGGCTGAAGTGCAGATGATGAGAATAGCATTCCCACGCGGGTAAGGATTACCGGCAGCGCGAAGCGCATCTGATATGATACCTGTGAGTAATGGCGCCAAGGCTGCCCCGCTGGATTCTATAAAATATTGGATAGCCATAGCAGTACTGCGCATTTCAGGCAAGGTGATATCGTTCACGATAGATGTAACGTTGGGTGAAGCGAACGGGATGAAAAATGCTGTGATCGCCAGCATGATGCCAAATAATGTGGTATTTTCAACAGGAATATTAAGGGTTATGTAAAGCAACAATGCGCCCAATAACACCCCAATCATAGATACATAAACCCGACCTTTTTTATTCTTGGCAAAGAAATGGTCGCCCAACATTCCGCCGATAGGATATCCAAGTGCGAGGATAAGGATGGCGGGAGCCATGGTCATCAGAACCTGGGTATCGCTGTATCCCCTTTCCTGCCCCAGGTAGATAAAAATAAATGCCACAATGGTATTCCAGGGGAACACTCCGAAGAAACCCTGCAGATACATGAAGATCAAGCTGGGTTTTTTGAGGATATCTTTAACCTTGCTCCATTCAAAATGAAATTTCTGCAATTCCGGTACATCTTTTACATCCTGCATTTCAGGTTCACTTGTACCACGGGGAATATCTTTGACAAAGAAAAAGATGATAATTGACAAAAGGATTCCCAATCCACCGGTGATATAGAATAATTTCCTCCACCCTATTTCAACTGCTACAGTCATTGAAAGCACCAATCCCGCCATATATCCAAGAGGCATGGTTATTTGTAGTAAACCGAAAATTTTCCCCCTTACTTTTGGAGCAAAATAATCTGCTATCAGACTGTACAAACCGGGATAACTGGAATCATCAATTCCTGTTGAAGCACGAGAAGCAATAAAAAGAGAAAAGGTGGGGGCAATGGCACTTAACCAAGTGGTAGAACCCCAGATAAGAGATGCAAGTGCCAGTAATTTACCGCGTGGGAAACGGTCATATAAATAACCCCAAATCGGATAAAATATCGCACCTACAATGAGGGCTGCTGTGGCAACCGAACCCCACTGGGTATCGGTCAATCCAAATTCATTAATAATCATCTCTCCCATTGGATTGATTAATAATTTATCAGTTTGGTGGAGCAACATGAAGGAAAAAAGGATAATGAGCAGTAGAGTTTTATTGGTGGACTTGGTTTTTGATTTCATCGTATATCTCCGTGAAAAGAAAATGTGAGAAAAGTACCAAGCGGGTGTATTCCCACTTCCTTGTATTGTATATTAAACTTAATGAAATCAAAATACCTATCACTATGAAAAATGCAAATAATGATCCTGAAATTCAAGCTTTTAAGAGGATAGTTTCCACTCAAAAAAATATCGCAGAAAATATAGCAGCGCAATGTACTATTCCGAGAAGAGAACCTGCGTTCGCTGATTTTCCACAGGAATTACATCCTGCCTTGATCACCTATTGTAAACAAATCCACATTGAACAGCTATATTCCCATCAAAACGAAGCGCTACGGAACATTTTAACAGGAAAGAATGTGGTCCTTTCAACAGCTACTTCCAGCGGGAAATCCCTGGTCTTTCAATTGGCTATTTATCAGGGCATGTTGAATGATCCGGAAATGACAGCTTTGCTCCTCTACCCTACCAAAGCGCTGGCAAATGACCAGGTGAAACCATTCCACGAAATGCAGCTATTCCTGCAAAATGATCTTACGGTTGGTACAGGGAAAGCTGCCATCTATGATGGAGATACACCCAAAGAGGAGCGCATATCTATACGCAATACCGCATCGATTTTGCTTACCAACCCGGATATGCTTCACCTCAGCTTATTACCGCACCATCCCATGTGGAAGCGGTTCTTTGCAAACCTGCGCTATGTCGTGATCGATGAAATTCACATCTATAAAGGTGTTTTTGGCTCCCATTTTGCCAATGTACTGCGACGATTGGATCGTATTGTGCGCTATTACGGGGGTGATCCGATCTATATCTGCAACAGCGCCACCATCCATGATCCTCTACAATTTGCTGAACAATTGGTGGAAAAACCCTTTATCGAGATCAACCAGGATGGTTCTGGTGCAGCTGAGAAGGATATTTATTTCTACAATCCACCCCTGGTTGATCAAGAACTGGGCATTCGCAAGGGAATTCTTGAAGAAGGGATCAAACTTACCGCAGAATCTCTGGGGCTTGGAATCCAAACACTTCTTTTCGTGCGTACTCGAAGGTCTGTTGAAATATTTCTCAGAAAAGCCAAGGATTCTCCGGGGATAACGAAAATTCATGGTTATCGGAGTGGATATTTAGCATCTGAACGACGCGAGATTGAAAATGGATTAAAAAAGCGAGATATTCTATGTGTGGTTGCTACCAACGCGCTTGAATTGGGTATCGATATCGGAGGTATCGATTGCGTCATGATGCTAGGTTATCCAGGAACAATTGCTTCATTTTTACAACAGATGGGGCGTGCCGGACGGAAAAATAGCCGGTCTACTGCCTTTTTTATCGCTTCTGCGGATCCGTTGGACCAATTTCTTCTACAAAATCCGGCGTATGTGCTGGAAAATACACCCGAACAACCCTTGATCAATGCTCAAAATCTGCTCATCTTATTCAACCAATTACGCTGTGCAGCCTATGAACTGCCCTTTTCTTCTGGAGATACCTTTGGAAAACTCGCTGCGGAGCAATTGAAGAATTTTCTGGAAGTACTGCAATCAGCAGGCGATCTGGTTGAAAAGGATGGAAAATTCTTTTGGATAGGTGAAGGGTACCCTTCAGCATCGATCTCCATTCGGACCATCTCTGCCGAACCGTTCGATCTATTCCATAATGACAATGGAAAGTTGAAAAGAATTGGAGAAGTGGACGGGCAAAGTGCTTTATGGATGGTGCACCCAGGGGCGATCTACATGCATGCCGGTGAGACCTATCATGTGGATGAACTCAGATTAGAAGAACATAAAGCCATATTGACCAAAGATGAATTCCCGTACTATACCAATCCCAAACAACATCTGGAAATTGATATCCTGTCTAGGTCGGAAACTGCTGAAAAAAAGAAAGCCCTATTCACAACAGGCAACGTACTGGTTTCAAGCCAGGTGGTAGCCTATGATAAACTGGATTGGTCAAGCAACGAGGTCCTGCAAACAATAGACCTTGACCTTCCCCCCACTGTGCTGGATACGCAGTCTTTCTGGATACAATTTACTCAAGAAACCATCGAGACTTTACAGCGAAAATCACTTTGGATGAGTGATCTCAATGATTACGGTGATCAATGGGAACATATCAGGACTTCGATTCTACAAAGAGATGGATATCGCTGCAGTTTGTGTGGTTTACAACCAGATAATTCGGGTGCATTACATGTTCACCATAAAGTCCCATTTCGCACCTTCACCGATAAAAAAGCAGCCAATCATCCATCAAATCTCATCACGCTGTGTGAAAAATGCCATCATCGCGTGGAGCAAACAGTCCGTATCCGTTCCAGTCTGAGTGGTTTGGGGTATCTCTTTTCCCATCTTGCCCCTCTTTATCTGATGTGTGATCTGCATGATCTGGGTGTTTTTATCGAACCGCGCTGGAAACCAATCGGAAACATGCCGGTCATTTTGCTGTATGATAATTTTCCGGGCGGGATCGGGCTCAGTGAAACCCTGTTTCAAAAATACCCAACTATCCTGCAAAATGCACAGGATGTAATACGGAATTGTAATTGTTTCACCGGCTGCCCATCCTGCGTTGGTCCGGTGAACAATGAATTCTTCGATCCCAAAGGTGCCACCCTGGCATTGTTGCAGGAAATATTGTATTAATTTGTAGAGCAAGGACTTATGAATCCATGGATCTTATTAATATGATTACTAAATCAGACTACCAGTTTTATCTCGAAGCTTCTTTACACCTTGGGGCAAATATCCACGGTCAAATTCAGAAACAACCTACTGAATTCCTACTGAATTCGAGATCCATATCATGAATCAAGGCTACGAGGTAGAGGAGTTAGCCAGGAATTATCTCAATATTAACTCTTGCATGTATGACTTGAATCTAAGTCGTCATATTTCAGTACAATGAGGATAGAAGGAGTTGCAATATGGGAACAATAATGGAATATTTACATTGGCGGGGAGATCTAAGCTTTTCAAAAGACCCATTTAATGATATTGATGCGTTAATCTTATCAATGCTAAGTTATTTACCTTTTAAGGATATTGTTCCGGGAGTTGAATCAAATAAAGAAATTTCTCTTAAAGACACTTCCATTCAATATTTCTCGAAGATCCAAACTAATGAGACAAAGGACTCAAATATCAATCCCACAGCCAGTCCCTCCCTTGATTCCGAATTATTGGAATTGTTAAGAGAAACAGCCGCTTGCCCAAGATTTGAAGATGTTCAACTATCCAGGTATGACGAAAATACAGATTTTATTGTTGGGCAACAATTTGCAGCTGTAACTTTCACTTTACCTAACGCAATACATGAAAAAGTCATTGCTTTTCGTGGAACAGACAACTCCCTGATCGGATGGAAAGAAGATTTTGAAATAGCATACATGGAACAAACACCGGGACAAGAATCTGCTTCCAGATACCTGGATCGTACAATTGCTATCCTTTCCAATAAAGTTACTGTATGCGGTCATTCAAAAGGTGGAAATTTGGCGGTATATGCATGTTCACATCTAAACGCAATACGCCAAAGCCAATTATCAAAAATAATAAATTTTGATGGGCCCGGTTTTGATTTTTCTAATGTTCCTCGTGCTTCTTTCTCATATATCGAAAACAAAGTGTGCAATTATGTTCCCGAAGAATCAATCGTAGGAATGCTATTAGAACCAGTTGGAAAAAGAATAGTGGTTTCCAGTTCTGCTCGAAGCATAAACCAACATAACGCTTTAAACTGGAGAGTCGAACAATCAAAATTTGTACATGGAAATATGTCCAGTACTACGAAATTATTAGAGCAAATATTAACAACCTGGCTCGCGGAATTATCATTACCCAAACGGAAAATGTTTATCGAGGCATTATTTGATATATTAGGGGCTTCAGAAGGAAGAACGATTGATCCCAAGGAGAATTTTAAAGAAATTAAAAATATCCTTATAAAGTATTCAAAATTAGATGAAAAGACAAAGAATTTGCTGATAGAAGTTTTTTCATCGTTAACTGCACAGACAAAAAATACATTATCGACAACAATAAAGGAGAATTTGCCAAAAATCAATTGATTGACTCTGGCTTTCTCTAAGCAGCCTGGAATGGATTCGATAACCATTGACCTAAGTTTCGCAATTACTTAAAAACAAAGTACAATGTTTCGAAAGCATATATTTTTATCGGTTATGTTCCCGAAAATACAAATCTTTATAAACACCTTCAAGAAGTGGGTTTTATTTTTATTTTCAAACCGGTATTGAAAATAAACAAAGGTAAGCATACAACTTATAAAGGTAATGTAGATGCAGAACTTGTTTTACATACACTGATCCAGTTTCCCAATTATGATAAAGCCATTATTGTTTCTGGAGATGGTGATTTCAGATGTTTAATCGAATATCTGGAATCAGAGAAAAAACTTCTTAAGGTTCTTGTGCCTAATGAAAAATACTCTTCTCTCCTCAGAGAATTTGCCCAATTTATCGTTCCGATGGATCTTTTGAGAAAAAAATTGGAAAGGAAATAAAAAAAGAGGCATTCCCGCGGGAAGGAAATCCTTACCCTTTGGTAGTCCTCTTGTCGTGATATAGGTGTTATATCAAAAAACAATAGCAAATTCAAATTCTCTTTTGTTTCCTTTATTTCAAATTGATTTTATGGACTCAAATTCGATGGTTATGGGCTTATGAGCCCCCTGTTCTATTGGTTGTCAGAAGAAAAGTACATTGCGATTTACTATTCTATTAACTTTTGCTATAAACAGATCCTTTGGTCACTACGTTCCTTCAGGATGACCTTGATGATTGTTGCCATTCCGATATTGAAACAGGATATTACTTTTTAATGTAAAATAGCATATAAGTTCTATGAACAGTTTACTGGAGCAATTGAAATCGCTGGGTGTTGAACTGGGCAAAGACAAAACCAGCTTTAAAAAGAAAGATGCCATCGACCTCTCGCTGGTATTGGGAGGGGTCTGGGAGAATACCCCTTACGGACGGACCCTGCACATCCACCAGGATTACGAGAGCAATACCGTTTATGGAAAAACTGCTTTGTATTACAAATCAACTGATGCCAGTCTGCTTGATTTTTTCAATCTACACCTTTCACAAGAACAAAAGGATACTTTTTCCAACCGCACAATCTGTTTTTTCGATACCGAAACCAGCAGCTTGAATCTTGGAAGCGGCGCTTTTGTATTTCTATGCGGTTTCAGTTATTTCAATGAAGATGGAGGAGTCTGTACGGATCAATTTTTCATGCCGCATCCCTCCGATGAGCGGGCTTTCATTTACGCCGTCCAATCTTTCTTGCTTCCTTTTACCGTTCTTTCCTCATACAATGGCAAAAGTTTTGATATCCCGATGCTGCGAAATCGATACATACTCACTGCTATGGAAGATGAAAGCCTTGATAAACCGCATCTTGATCTGCTGTTTGTGGCTCGCTCCCTGTGGAAACGCAGACTGGATTCCTGCCGCTTAGCGGATATCGAACGCAATATCTTGGGTTTTGAGAGAGATGAGGAAGAAGTTCCTGGATATCTTGTTCCGCTTCTTTATCAGGATTATCTTAGAGAGGGTGACGCCACGCCACTAAAAGGAGTACTTTCCCATAATGCCCAGGATGTTGTATCGCTTGCTGCACTATACATCGTGCTCGGAAATATCTTGGTGAATGAGAATCACCTGATTGATCATCCAGATGATTTGGTATCCCTGGCTTATTACTATCAAAAAATCGGTCGAATGGATTCAGCTGTACAATATTTCGACGCCTATTTAGATAAATCCGAAGAGAATGTTGATCCGGCGGTATTATATGATTATGCTTGGCTGCATCGCCGAAATGAAAACTGGTCAGAAGCGATAAAATTATGGTTAAGAGCCGCAAAGATGGATCATATTCCCTCTATAATAGAGGTAGCGAAATATTATGAACATCAACAAAAAGATCCGGCTCAAGCAATGCAGTGGCTTGAGCGTATTGATAACGGAGAAAAACAGCGGGCAGCTATTATAAAAGATGATTTACCCAGACGGTCAGCCCGGCTTATGAGTAAAATGGAGAAAAATGACGAAAATCGAAAATTTTGAGAGTGTTTATACGGCTTCAGGGAACCTTGATGGTGAGATGATGAAGAATTTCCTTTTGGCTCATGGGGTAGAAAGCATTCTGCTGGGAGAAAGTGCTGGAACAACATACGGGTTAACCACCACTCCTCTGGGTAAAATAGAGGTCATGGTTAAACTCGAAGACATCGAAACAGCACACAAATTGATCCAACAGTACGAAAATGGTTTTTTTGAGGATTAGTTCATATTTTTTAGATCATCCACGGTATCCACATCCAATAAAATACGCTCATCCTGCCAAAGAAAAGTCTGCATTTTAAAGCGAGAAAATAACTGTTTTCCCCCTTCCTCCCCTTGTAAAGCATTAAAAGCATTAAATGTTGTTCTCTTGAACAGAACTGGGTTGCATATTTGACTTTTCACACGCGGCGCGATGATATCTGCTTCGAGGGCACTTTCTCCATTTTCAATGACGGTTCGGATAAGATCGGATGACAGGTATGGCTGATCGCAAAGAAAAATGACCGCTGCTTGTTTATCTTTTGGGACGGCGTTAATTCCAGTTCGGATGGTACTTGCTTTTCCAGAAGCCCATTGATTATTTATAACTATGCGCAATTGTTCGTTATTAATGGTTTTTTTGATTTTTTCAGCAAATGCTCCCAGTACAACCACAATATCATTAATCCCCGCATCTTCAATTTGTTGGATGGTATAGGTTAGTAATGTCATCCCACGCCAGGGGATAAGTTGTTTTGGCGTTCCCAAGCGTGATGATTCGCCGGCAGCAAGAATAACAGCAGAAATATTCTTATAATTCACCCAGACCCCGCATGATCACTTCCTGCGTGAGAGGAAATTCATCGAACCATACATGGGTGGCATCGAAGACTGCACTGCATAGAGCAGGCGCAAACGGCAAATACGGCATCTCACCCATTCCACGCGCACCTTCTGGACCAATGGGATCTGCTTCCTCGATTATCAGTGAAACGGTCTCAAAAGGAATGTCTTTTATAGTGGGTACCAGGTATGTCGAAAAACCTGTGGTAAGCACCAATCCCTCTTTTTGGATGAATTTTTCCATGCTGGTGTAACCCAACGCCTGTACAATGGCACCCTCGATCTGACCCCTTACCTGCAATGGATTGATCGCTTTCCCCACATCATTAGCACAAACTACGCGTTTCACGGTAAGTTCCCCGGTTGTTTTCTTGATCGATACTTCAACCGATTCTGCCACATACCCGTATGCAAAATTGGGATAGCATTCCCCGGTATCATGATCGTAAGGACTGGTGGTCGGAGGTATATATGTGTAGGTGGCAATTGCAGGTCTTTCCTCGGTTTCCCATTTCTTGAGAGCTTCCCTTGCAGCACCCAGGATAGAATTGCCTGCCATAAAAGTCAATCGTGAAGCTGAAGCGCTGCCTGCGTTATTCGTCTCTGCAGTATCAGAGGCGATCAATTCCACTTTTTCGAGATCAATATCCAGTGCTGAAGCCGCAAATTGCCGGAAAGCAGAATGCGCTCCC
This sequence comes from Anaerolineaceae bacterium, assembly GCA_003446605.1. Lineage (GTDB taxonomy): Bacteria > Chloroflexota > Anaerolineae > Anaerolineales > Anaerolineaceae > UBA4781. The sequence continues at coordinate 31,917 of DMDF01000047.1, read as the reverse complement.
TGCCCGACATCGGCACCAGCATGTCTTAAAATGGCTTTTTCGATGCTCGTATCTCCGTAAAGCTCAATGGTCGCCCAGCAATTCTCAGGAGCGCCAAAAGAAAAACCTACGTTTTTATATCCGGCAGAAAATCCTATTCCAATGAATGTATCGTCATCTGCTTTTTTATCGAAATGCAGCATCCAACCATTTGGAGTTTTTTCCCATCCCGACGCCAGAGCACACTCTTTCATCACTTTTTCGATGGTGATACCTTTCGGTAATGCTGTTCTTACTGCGGTAGGTTGATCTTCCTGAATGGCATTGCGCATACGGATCTCAACAGGATCGAGATTTAATGCATTTGCCAGTTTGTTCATCTGCATTTCAGCCGCATAACAGGCTTGCGGTCCGCCAAAACCACGGAAAGCGCCATTTGGAATGTTGTTGGTATAGACAGAATAGGAATCTACTTTTACATTCGGCACGAAATAGGGTCCGGTGGATAATAGTGTCGCATTACCCTGCACTTTGGTGGAGGTGTACGCGTACGCGCCGCTATCCGCAATTAGAGACATTTCAACTGCGCTGATCTTTCCCTCTTTTGTCGCTCCCCATTTAGCATGGATGTAATACGGATGTCGTTTGTGATGCCCGAAGAAGGATTCTTCACGGCTCCAAACGGTCTTAACCGGTCGGTGAATACCTTTATCCGATAAACATTTCGCTGCCAATGCCAACGGAATTTGAACAGACATATCTTCTCGACCGCCAAATGCGCCACCAATGGCGGGGTAGATCACCCTCACCTGTTCCAGCGGTAGTTGCAACGCGTGCGCGATTTGTTCCTGATCTTCATGTATCCACTGTCCACTCACCACTACAGTTACACGACCTTTTTCATCGATATAGCTCACGCCTGCTTCAGGTTGTAGAAAAGCATGTTCCTGAACTGGCGTTGTATAATCACTTTCTATAATAACAGCTGCATCTTCAAACCCTTTATCAACGTCTCCCTTGCGGATCTTATAATGCAATACAACATTGTCTTCCTTTTCCGGGTGGATAAGAAAAGCAGCTGACTGCATGGCTTCCCTTGGATCCGTGATCACAGGAAGTTCCTGGAACTCGATCTTCACAAGTTGCGCTGCTTTTTTTGCTATTTGTTCATTTTCAGCGATAACTAACGCCACCTGATCGCCATAAAACCTAACATGATCGGCATTTTCTTTGTCTGAACCAGGACCGCACAGAACAGGTTGGTCGGGCATGATCAGTCCATATTCATTGCAGGGTACATCCTTGGCTGTGAGCACTGCCAGCACACCTTCTACGGCTTCCGCCTCATCAGTATTAATGGCAGTGATGATGGCATGTGGACGACCTGCAAATACGATCTGCAGATATACCTGGTTGTCGAAAGAAAAATCACTGGGATATTGTGCTTTTCCAGTTACTTTATCAATGGTATCGAACCTGAGGACATTTTTTCCAAGATAATCAGACATGATTCCCTCCGCTCTATTCCGCCATGATTTCTGCAGCTTTTTCAACCGCATTGATGATGCTGTAATACCCGGTACAGCGGCATATGTTACCTGCCAGACCGACCTCAATCTCTTCTCTGGAGGGATCAGGGAACTCTTCCAGCAGTTTTAGAGTGGACATGATGAACCCGGGTGTACAAAAACCACACTGCACAGCTCCTTCTTCTACGTACGCTTGCTGAATGGGGTGCAAATTCCCGTCCCGTGCCACACCTTCAATAGTTTGGACTTCTGCACCGTGCGCTCGTGGAGCGGGAATCAAACAGCTCAAAACAGGAATGCCATCCAATAACATGGTACAGGCACCGCACTCCCCTTCCCCGCATCCGAGTTTCGATCCAGTCAATCCAGCGCCTTCTCTGATTAATTTCAAAAGGGTTTTATCCTGAAATGTATTCAATTCGTAGGGTGACCCATTTATGGTGGTTTCAATCGGCATTTTATCTGCATGTAGTGCAGCAGTCTTCAGGTGGCTCGCTTCATAGGTGTGTTTGCCCCATAAAAGTACCGGATTATCTGGAAATTCTCTTTTCTCATTGCCTGATGCAATTGCAGTTAACCCATTTTCTGTCAAAACAGCTACCAAACGGCTGCGGTATGCATCTGATGAACGGATATCTGTGATGGGTGTTGCATTTTTCGCAGCCAGCAGAGCAGCTTGTTTTATGACCTGTCCTGATAATTTCTTCCCCATCAGATACTCTTCACATTGCACAGCATGGATAATGGTAGGTGCAACAGCTCCCAGGGTAACAACGGCTTTGGTAATGGTGTCGTCACCATCCAATGTCAAAATGATGGCTACATTGACCACCGAAATGGCATGGATCTTTCTGAGGATGAATTTAACGAATATCGAACGCTGGTTCTTCTGTAGTGGTTGGAAGTAAATATCAGTGACCATTTCATCAGCATGCAGGTCGATCCTGCGTACACCCTGATAGAAATCCCGTAAAGCAACATGTCTGGAATTATTTTTTGACCGCAACACTAGCTGTGCATCGAGCGCAACCAGGGGTGTAATAGTATCGTTAGCGGGTGAGGCTGTGACGACATTGCCAAAAATGGTTCCCATGTTCCTAATTTGGGGAGTACCGATCGAATAAGATGCCTGTGAAAGTAGGAAAGCATTATTTTGAAGAATAGGAGAGATCACACAATGATTATGAGTGGCGGTGGGTTGGATATGGATGACCCCATCCGCGTCCTGATATATTGGTTCGCCCAGATCAATGCGACTGACATCCACTAAAGTATCTAGCGAGGAATGTGCTCCATGCTTCAATTCAAGCACCAGGTCGGTTCCACCGGCGATGATGCGTGCTTTCTCCCTTTCTCTTGCAAGAATGTCAAGTGCTTCTTCGATGTTTGTTACTGTCCAATACTTATTCCACATTCTGCCTCCATTTTGCATGAAACTGGTAGCGCATTAATATATTACCAGCAATCCTTTTATTTAATAAAGGAAAAAAGACCTTTTCAATTATAAATATGAAAAACATTTTTTACCCAAAAGTCATCCTGAGGTGCGCAGCGACTGAAGAATCTGTTCAAAGCGAAGTAATATATCTGTATGTCGCAACAAACCTTTCTGATTTGCATAAATTGCCAATGGTATAAATTTCATGGATGACAGAGGAACCATGACATATAGACGGGAATTTGTCCTCCTGAGAAATATAGCGACCGAGAAATCTCCCCTACATTTACCTATTCAAATAAAGGTCGTAAGAAAATTGTGAAACCCCTTGCGACGTTCAGAACAACATCTCCGCTTTCTACACTTCCAGTTGGCTTAAGATGATGGGGACCAGTTGTTTTTTGCGAGAAACCATACCTTCAGCGAGCAGTGTGCCATCGCCAGTTGGATTGAAGGGTAAATCTTCCAGAATTGCGGGAGGGTTCACCATCAAAATACGGCTGGAACCGCGCACAACATCCGTCACCATCAGCATCGCGAAACTATTGCCCTTGCTTTCACGATACTCCTCAAGTGCGTTCTTTAATCCCTCGATATGTTCTCCTAACTCGTATAGGTCGCTTACTTCGACCTGTGAAATTGAGAATTTGTATTCACCGGCTTCGTATGCTTTAATATCACTGGTGATGATCTCACGCGGTGGGCGTGCGCTCAACCCGGATCCGGATGCCAGAATTTTCTCAGCATAGGAATTCAGCGTTTCATGAGCCAACGGAGAATCCGTTGTAAACGACCAGCGTGTTAACCGTTTGGCAGCATTTTTATCGCGCTCTGTTGTAGTTGGTGAGATTAGATTGAGGGTGTCTGAAATGATACCCGCCAGTAAGATTCCTGCAATTTCGGGAGGTGCCGCTAATCCTGCCTCAGCGATGCGTTCCGTCACAAGGGTAGATGTACTTCCCACAGGTACCACAGTAAAAAGGATGGGAGTATTGGTAGGAAGATTCCCTAATCGATGATGATCAAGAATTTCAAGCAATTCCGCTTCTTCAAAAGATGAAACAGCTTGCTGCGCTTCATTATGATCAACCAAGATCAGTTTGATACGCGGTGGATGCAGCAGATCACTCTTGCGAGCTATGCCCGCATAGCGTCCTTTGTCATCAACCACCCAGAAATCATCTCCCTCTTCACGCAACACCTTACGTATAAGGTCTTTTATACGAGTGGATTCATTAAAATGCGGTACGCTGGTATCAGCAGCTTCTCTGCAAGGCAGTTCTAAGATCTGATTAACAGCAATATCATTAGCAGTTGCATTAGGTCCTACATAATCAGCCATCAATCTGAAAAGGCTGGCGCCTGTTACCAGACCAAAGGGCTTATTTTCATCTGTGACAATCGGCGCTACCCCACCGGTCTTGCTGGCTATTCCCCAAGCTTCCGAAAGAGGTTTATCGGGAGTGGTTGTATCCAGATGAACCGCAACGGAGCTAAATTTTGGCGAAGCATCATTCAACAAATAGGGTGCTTTTATACCAAGAAAATCCAATACCCAGGATGTTTGTAAATTGATCACACCAGAGCGGGCAGCGATGGCATCCTTTCCATCACGTTCATGCAGCAGCCAGGCGTACCCTATCGCTGCTGCGATTGAATCTGTATCAGGGTTCACGTGTCCGATTACAAAAATTGGTGATCGCATGGTCTCACTTTCCTAATCTGCAAATGTGTCAATCAATAAATGAACATCTCCACCAACAGGGTAGAGTATCGGGCAGGTACAGCCATTATCCATGTATTCTTTCACTTTTGCGCGAGCTTCATCAGGTGTTCCGGAAGCCGTGATTTTATGAATCAATTCTTCAGGGACGAAATGCTTGGCTTTCTGAATCTGTTCATGCGTGGCAGGCCATCCCAGAATGGATTGGATTTCATGTACAATATCCATCGACACCCCGGATGCCTTAGCGATATGGGGTTGCTGCGCCAGATACTGCGTTAGCAGTTCACGGGTAGTGTCAATGGCTTTGTCATGATCATTATCAACGGAACATACCACCAGTTGCGGTAGGTCTAGATCTTCCAGTTTTCGACCAGCACGTTTGGCTCCCACTTGGATCATCTCAAGTGCGTTGAGATTATATTGGGGAGGTACACAATAGTTCAAAACTACGCCGTCGGCAATTTCCCCGCTCAATTCGAGCATTTTATCACCTGTGGCACCGATATAAACAGGTACATTGCGTGGTTCTTTACGTCCATGAACTACATCCAATTCAATGTTATTTACATGGACAAATTCGCCATCAAAACTGACTCGTTCCATGTTCAACAAACGCTTCAAAATGAGGACCGTTTCTTTCATGGCAGTGAGGGGTTTGCTGCGGTCAATGCCCACGTTTTTTGCGAGTGGATCCCACCAGGCGCCGATACCACAGATAATACGACCAGGAGCAAGATCATCCAGAGTTAAAAAAGTGGATGCAAGCAGCCCGATGTTTCTGGTCCAATTGTTGATTACACCCGATCCAACTTTCAACTTCTCTGTAACGGCTGCATAAGCTGCCATGGGGACAATCGCATCACGGACCAGACGGCTTTCTGCCTGCCAGACAGCTTCAAAACCCTTCTGTTCTGCATATTGAACGTAATCTAACCCGTCCCGTAGATCGTGCGCATCTTGCAAATAAAGAGCAACCCTATTTTTCATATACTCACTCCTTGGATCGGTTGGTTATTTATTTATTTTACTGGTATTCATAAAGATTTCCAAATCCTCAGGAACATCCAGGTCAAATGTGAGAGATTCCATGTTTTTGATCTTCACTTTGATTTTTTTTCGTTCTGCTTGTTCTATGTGTTTTCTAAACGACCATGGTCCAAAGTTATATTCCAAAATCCCAATGGGATTGATAAAAAGAGCATTGGTACCCTCGGAATGACGATCGGATGAAATAATGATTTCTGGAGGTTCTCCCTCCTGTGCAAGAAAATCCTCAACTTCTTCTTTATTGATATAGGGGAGATCAGCAGGGACAGTGATGGTTTTGGATGCGTTGTAAGCTTTAGCAGCCACAGTGGCACGGCGCAGCGCATTATTGATATTCGTTTTGGATCCTTCCTGCACCGTCATGACATCCAACTCCCTTGCTTTGGCAAGAGCTTCTGGATCGTAACTGATCACCAGGATCTGGTCGATCTTCTGAACGGTCTTTAAGCACATTAAAGTTTTGGTGAGAAGGTCTCTGTTTAATGCAGATCGTTCCTCATCAGTCAGAACACCAGATAGACGAGATTTTCCTCTGCGTAGTGATTTTACGGGTACTATCGCCCAAAGCGACATGGATGTTCTCTATATGTTTTTTTCTAAAAATGATAAGACTTTACGAGCCAGTCTTTTTCTTGTTATACGATCAGGCATGAAAATATTCATTGCCTCGCAAATTATACCCCACCCTTCTATGAAAGGGATTTGTTCTTTATCCTTTTCGTCCAGGATAAAAAATGACAAAATACTCTGATAGTGTTTGGCTACCTGGGCAGCATTGGGGTCAAATCCAAGCTCCCGAAACATTTTCGCAGCCGGTCCTTTGAGTGCTTTTCCCCCTATTAATGGGGAGACAGCCAATATTTTCTTATTCTGGATGCAGTGTTTAATATCAGGAACCGCGAGAATGGGATCAATACTTACAAAAGGATTGGATGGGCAAAAAATGACACAATCAGCCTGCTGCAAAGCGATCAACGCTTTTTCTGGAGCACGCGCTTTTTCTATACCCATTAATTCTATCGATGTTAATTCAGGTATGCATTGTTCTTTAACAAAATATTCCTGAAAGGGCATCCTTCTCCCGTCTTTGGTGTGAATGAAAGTGCGAACAGGTGTATCACTCATTGGATATACGGGTACGTCAACACCCCAGCGCCGGCAAAAGTCAGAGGTGATTTCTGATAGTGTTTGACCTTCTTGAATTCGCTGGGTTCTCACCAAATGTGTTGCTAGATCCAGATCGCCGAGATTAAACCAATCCGCTCCATCCAGACGTTTGACTTCCTGCAGCGTTCTCCAACTTTCATCTTTTCTGCCCCAACCAGTCTGTGGATTTGCAAGACCAGCCAGAGTATAGCAAACCGTATCCAAATCAGGGGATATGGAAAGACCCAAATGGTTGAAATCATCCCCAGTATTTACAATGATGGTTAACTGATCGGAAGAAAGGCATTGTGCCAGACCGTCTGCAAGTTTTGCTCCCCCCACCCCTCCTGCAAGTGCAACAATCTTTAAATTGTCACTCATCTGAAAAGGTCGTCCTCTTTGTTGCGCAGGATTTCTCCAAATGGGGAGGATTCACTCAGCGGATAGGGAAAACCACGTACGTGAATCACCGGGACCATTTCATCTGCCTGACCCATTACCAATGATGCCGCAGCAGCCAATTCATCGGCTGTTGCAATTTGGGTCACCTTCAAATGAAAACCAAACAGATCTTCCTTTCCACGCATATCAACAAGAGCAGGTATACCACTCAATCCGATGGAAATTCCAACAGTCCCGCGGCGCCAGGCTCGTCCATGCGAATCAATGATCAATACCCCGATATCCACCCCCGTTTTCTGAAAGAAATATTCACGGATTGTACGCGCAGATCGGTCAGGGTCCTGTGGCAATAATAAAACCCAATCATCAGGGTTTCCCCAATCCCCTTTCACATTGGAATGATCAATACCGGCATTGGCACAGATAAAACCGCAGTTGTGCTCCACAATGAGTGTATTTTCTTTAACACGAATCACTTCCTTACTCTCTGTGAGAATCAATTCAACAAGCCTGGGATCTTTATTGCACAGCGCTGCCAGTTCATAAGCTCTTGGAGAAGGGTCAACCGATGAGAGGTTGATGAGACGATTTTCTGCTTTTGACACGATCTTCTGCGTGATCACCAGAACGTCTCCTTCCTCCAAAGGGAGATTGATGGAATGAAAGGTATCCAGTAAAATTTCTGCCAGATTTATACCCGGCTTGATCAAAGGGAGATTATCTACGGGGGTAAAGATTAAAGGTCTTCGCTTCATGGGTCTAAAATTTTTCTAATCGATCCCGATAATACGGATACCGGCAGAATGTACACCAAATTTCTTATTGATATTGATTAAAACTGAGGTCAATCCCTCGCTCACGATCGAGTTTTGGATAGGTCCTGCATCGAAACCCCTCATACCAGCTTCAGATATCAGATCGATCACAATCTGTTTTGCCTGGCTGTCATTACCGCATACCAGAACGTCGCTGAGGGTGTCAGCTTCTTCCAATAATTTTTCGTAGGAAACATTCTGGAAAGCTGAAACCACTTTTACATTCTCTCCTAACATTTCCTGCGCTTCCTGGGCAGCAGACCCAGACGCGGGAATATGGACCTGGGAGACTTTGGGAGGCACCAGCGGCACTGTCACATCTATTACAATTTTCCCTTGAACAGAGCTTTTAATCGATTCTACAATGGCAGGGTGAGCGGAATATGGTACAGTGATGACAACCACATCCGCATTTTGAGCTGCGGTTAGATTTTGCTTTCCATGTAGGGGTTTGATATTTGGATAGGTTTCATTTAACTCAGAAGCGATACGTTGCGCTTTCTCCTGTTCACGAGATCCGATGATCACCTGATGACCGATTTTCGCCCAGCGATAAGCAAGCCCCTTTCCTTCTTTCCCTGTCCCACCAATGATGGCAATAATCATAAATCTCCTTTTTTTAACTGAAGTATTGGTTGTACCGCTCCCACACCTTGGGTGCAAGAGCTAGCGCTTCATTCATGATCTTTTCCTCATCGAGTGAAAGGATTTCACGATCTTGCATGAGCACTTTTCCATCTACTATGGTGGTTGTGATCATGCTGTCTTGAAAACCAAATACCACATGCCAGGGTAGATTCCCTGTATTCATAGGAGTAAACGAATCGTAATCCACGAAAATGAGATCAGCTTTCGCGCCCGGTTTGACCACTCCCACATCCATTCCGCTGAGCTTCTTTACCAGTGCAGCATTGTTCTGCCATGCCATGCTAGCAATGCGGTCTGCTCCCATGCGGCGCGGATCTTTATGCCATAATTTATGAGCTAAGTAAGCTGCTTTCCATTCATCCCACATGGTATTTGAAAATCCATCATTTCCCAGGCACACCGGAATTCCCAGGTTCAGCATTGATTCAATTTGCGGTAGCCCCACCGCATTGTTCATATTGGATCTGGGTTGGTGCGAAACCCAACTTTCATTTTCTCTGATAAGCACCATCTCATTGGCATCAATATGGACAGCGTGCACAATGATGGTATATGGATTCAAAATATGAAAAGCATTCAATCTTTCAATGGTTCTCATTCCTGAGCGATAGAGGCTGTCAAACTCATCCACCTGATGTTCTGCGACATGAATATGAAATCCAAAGCCTTCAGGTAGTTTTGATGCACATTCTTCGAGCGTATCATCTTCACATGTCAGGCTGGCATGCAGCCCGAAAGTAGGGAAGATGCGTTGCGGGAGATCACCCGCTTGAAAACGTCTGATAAAGCGTAAATTTTCTTCGATACCTGCTTTTGCGCGTTCTTTTCCATCGCGGTCAGTGACTTCATAACATGTTGAAACGCGCAATCCGCTTTCCAATGCCGCTTGAGCAACATCATCCAACGATCCATCGATGGCATTGGGTGATGCGTGATGGTCGATTAGTGTTGTGGTTCCATGTTTGATAGCATCCAACATACAAACCAGCGCAGAATAATAAACAGCATCATGATCAAGCGCTTTATCCAACTTCCACCATAATTTATCCAGAATTTCCGGAAAATCCGCTGCTGGTTTTCCAGGTATTTCCATTCCCCGTGAGTAAGCCCCATAAAAATGAGTATGCGCGCAAATCGAACCGGGCATCACGATCTGCCCTTTAGCGTCAATGATCTCTTCGTTGAGATGCATTTCTTTATCCAGGGTGCCACTACCGATATTTGTGATCGTGTCCTCTTGAATATAGATAATTCCATTTTCAATAATCTGATTGGGAGTCTCACAGGTGATGATTTTTGCGTTTTTTATGATCATTTTTCACTCATCTTCTATTGTTGAAATATTGTAGCATAGCGCATGGAAACAAGTTTCATTATTCTGTAATATAATCTGCCTATTGCTGCACGGAGAAAACTTATGACAAACAATACCCAATTAAACAATGCAATCAACTATTTTGAGAAGAATTACAGCACCTATTTTGAAAAATTTGAGGAATTCATTCGTATTCCTTCCATTTCTGCTGATTCTAAATACAATCCGGATGTCGAAAAAGCTGCCCATTGGCTGGCAGCCTATCTCACAGAAATGGGGATGGAAAAAGTTACTGTTTACTCCACTACGAAACACCCCATTGTCTACGGCGAATATTTGAAAGCCGGGTTGGATAAACCTACTATTCTTGTCTATGGGCATTATGACGTACAACCCCCTGACCCGCTGAATGAATGGAAAAGCGACCCATTTGAACCCACCATTGACGGAGATTTTCTGGTCGGTCGCGGTGCATCGGATATGAAAGGTCAGATATTAGCAGGTCTATACGCAATAGACTCTATTTTAGCAACGGGTACTCTGGATGTGAATCTGAAATTCATCTACGAAGGTGAGGAAGAAATCGGATCACCATCCATTGTTGATTTCATTAAAACCCATACCGATCTCTTAGCATCGGATTTTGCTTTGAATCTGGATGCCGGAATGATCGGAAAAGATTCCCCCACCATCGTCTATGGCTTGCGTGGTCTGGCTTATTTTGAAATCTATGTTCAGGGTCCTGATCATGATCTTCATTCTGGATTGTTTGGCGGTATTGTGTACAACCCGGCGCAAGCGCTCTCTGAATTGATAGCGGGGATGAAAGATGAAAATGGCAGAATTACCTTGCCCGGTTTTTACGACGCAGTGCTTCCATTGGATGAAAATGAACGTCAAGAACTAGCCCGCCTGGGGCTCGATGATGAATTTTTTAAAGAACAGACCGGCGTAGAAGAATTATCCGGAGAAATTGGCTACACTCCCGTTGAACAGGTCGGTGCACGCCCAACTCTCGATGTGAACGGCATGAGTTCTGGTTATACGGGTGAAGGTCCTAAAACGGTTATCCCTTCAATGGCTATGGCGAAAATCTCCACTCGCCTGGTTCCAAACCAAACCCCTGCCATGGTAAAGGAACAGCTTATCCAATATATGCAGGAACATGCACCTTCTCAAATAAAATGGGAAGTAAAGCAACTTTCAAGCGACCCAGCCAGTATTGCAGATCGCAGCTATTATGCCACCCAATGTTTTGTAGATGCATTAAGAGAAGTTTGGGGTACCGAGCCAGTTTATAAACGTGAAGGGGGCAGCATTCCGATCGTCTCACATATGAAAGATACACTTGGCATTGAATCAGTTCTGAGTGGTTTCTGCCTGCCCGGGGACCTCATCCACAGTCCTAACGAACATATCCACATCCCCACCTGGAAAAAAGGTATTCACGCGACCATTCATTTCTTATACAACCTAGGAACCCACAATGACTGAAAAAAGAGATCAACCATCAACAATGGAAAATTATGGTGGACAGGCATTAATTGAAGGCATTCTTATGCGTGGTCGCCGCTATCTCACGGCTGCTTTTCGTTTACCCGATGGTTCCATCAAGGTAGTTGAAGAGGAATTAACCGGTATCTACAAAAAAAAGATCAGGGATATCCCTTTCTTGCGTGGATTGATTATCCTATGGGATTCTCTTGTTCTGGGTATGAAATACCTGACCATTTCTTCCAACTTTCAATTGGAAGAGGAAGGCGAAAAGATCGAAGGTCCTGCATTATATTTAACACTGGCAGTATCAATGATTTTTGCCCTCGTGATATTCTTCCTCATCCCCACCCTTTTAATGCAGCTCCTTTACAAATACACGGGTTTATCCAATTTTCTTATCAACGTTGTTGAAGGTATAGTCCGTTTGGGAATCATCATCTTATACCTGTGGTTGATCAGAAAAATGGAAGATATTATGCGTGTATTTTCCTACCATGGTGCAGAACATAAGACAATACTAGCTTATGAGCATGGTGAAGATCTGGAGATTGCATCAATACAGAAGTATTCCACTGCGCATCCTCGCTGTGGTACTTCTTTCCTTTTGACGGTGGCTATCATTTCTATTTTCATTTTCGCGATGGTTCCTACGCCAACAATTGGTCTGCGTATTCTGAGCCGCCTCATCCTTATTCCGGTAGTCTCGATGATTTCCTATGAAATTATTCGTCTCCTAGGAAAATACGAGAAAAATCCTATTGTAAAAGCCTTATCCCAACCGAACCTTGCCTTACAGAAATTGACCACCAATGAACCGAGTGATGACATGGTCGAAGTAGCTGTCAGCGCACTTTCGCGATTGATTATTTTGGAAAAACAAGAATAAAAGTTCTTATAATTAAAGAAACATTGAGAATGAGGATACAAGATGACGATAGTTGAAAGTATTGAAAAAGACCTTTATGCAGCCATGCGAGAAAAAAACGCTGCGATGGTACGTACACTACGCACAGCAATGTCCTCCATCAAGTATGTGGAAAAAGAAAAACAGGAAAAGCTGGATGATCTGGGCGTGATCGCTGTTCTTCAAAAAGAGATCAAGATACGCCAAGAGACTATTGAGGATGCCAAGAAAGGTGACAGGCAGGATCTCGTTGCCGAAAATACCGCTGAGATATCTATCCTGGAACGCTATCTACCCGCTCCTCTATCTGAAAAAGAACTGGATGAACTGGTGCAGAAGATCATTAAAGAAACCGGCGCACAATCCATGAAAGAAATGGGAAAAGTGATGCAAGAAGCAATTGTAGTCGTGAACGGTCGTGCCCCCAATAATGTCATCAGCCAGGCAATTCGCAAATTTCTGGCAGGCTGATCGATGCAAAACTTGCGCACCAAATTTAATCTAAAAACTATCATTACCTTTGGTCTTTTTGCTATTCTCAGTTATGCAACATTAACATTACCTTTTACCTACCGCCAATCCTCTATTTCTCTGAGCGTTGGTAGTGTTTCCACTCAAGATATCCGCGCCCCGCAGACTTTTACCTTTATCAGCCAGACACTCACTGAAAGTGCGCAGGATCAAGCTGAAAAAGCTGTCCTTCCTGTCTATTTACCGGCAGATCCTTCTATCAGCCGTCAGCAAATCGAGAGCATGAAAGGTGTTTTGAATTACATCAGTTCTGTTAGAACCGATGAATTCGCTTCTGAAGAACAGAGAATCAATGACCTGCAGGTTATTGAGAACGTGACGATCACCTCTGAAATGGCACGGAATATTCTTTCCTTCAATCAAGAAAAATGGCAAGAAATACAGAATGAAGCGCTTTTTGTACTTGAAGAAGTGATGCGCAGCACAATTCGAGAAGACCAGATAACACAAGCCAAACGAAGTGTGCTAACACTCATCAGCTATTCCTTCTCTGAACCAGAGACAGAAATAGTTAACTCGCTTGTAACACCCATGGTAGTAGCAAACAGCCTGTACAGCAACGAAAAAACTACTGAAGCAATCCAACAAGCTCGTGACGAAGTTGAACCGATTACAAAAACGTATATTTCCGGCGAAACAATTGTATCCACCGGGCAGGTGATAACCCCCATTATATGGGAAGCACTGCAAGAACTGGGATTAATATCACCACAGAGTGCCGCATTAAAATATATCTCCGCTGGGCTGCTGGTCTTTGCGGTGGTAGTAATGGAATATTCCTATATCATGCGCCACCGACGCAACTTGCTTCAGAGTGATTTCAAATCCTTATTAACTATAATGGGTCTTTATCTGATTTTCCTCTTCCTGGCTCGTATTTTCATTCCCAATCGGGCAGTTGTTCCGTATATCTTCCCGATCGCAGCTTTTGGTTTGACAGTCGCCAGTTTGATCAACTATGAGGTGGGCATCATTTTTTCCATAGGGTTGAGCACTTTGACCGCTTATGGACAGAGCAACTCGGTCGAACTCACCCTTTTTTACATTATTGGCAGTATTGTAGCCATCTTTGTATTGCAACGCGGAAGGCGAATCACGGATTTCTTTTATACAGGGTTAATTTTAGGATTAATTGGATCTACGGTAGTGGTTTCTTACCGCCTCATTTCCGCTTATTTTGATATGGAAGGCATTCTAACGTTGATTGGCGCATCTTTCCTTAACGGAATGGCTTCCATCAGTATAACCCTCATTCTACAATATGCCGTTGCAGCATTGCTTGGAAAGACAACCGCATTACAATTAATGGATCTTTCTCGCTCGGATCACCCTTTATTACAGTTGATCATGACCAATGCGCCAGGTTCCTATCAGCACAGTCTGCAGGTTGCCAATCTGGCAGAACAGGCAGCTCGTAAAATTGATGCTGACCCCCTTCTAACACGAGTGGGCGCACTCTATCATGATGCCGGAAAGGCATTAAACCCTGCCTTTTTCATTGAAAATCAAGCATCGGGTAATATAAACACCCATGATGATATCGATCCGGCAGACTCCGCTTCGATAATTATCAAACACGTTGATGATGGCGTAAAACTCGCACATGAATATCATCTCCCACCGCAGATTGAGGCTTTCATCACGGAACATCATGGCAAATCGGTTACAAAGTACCAATTGAGTAAAGCCAGGGAGCTTCATGGAAAGGATGGAGATGTGGACCCTACGCAATTTGAATATCCTGGTCCAAATCCCAATTCCAGAGAGACTGCTATTTTGATGATGGCAGATAAAGTTGAAGCTCGTGCAAGAGCTGAACTTCCTAAGGACGATGAAACACTACTTCAGATCGTTAATTCATCTATTGATAATTTACTTCGAGAGGGATTTCTGGACAACACCAGTTTGACCCTGAAGAATATTAAAACCATCAAAACATCCTTCTTCACTACCTTGAAAAACACGTACCACCCGCGCATTAAATATCCGAAATGATCGATATCATCTATTCGGCAAACCTCAAATCACAATTGAACGCAACTCTTTTCGAGCGACGTATTTTTCTTGCCCAACAGTTGCTGGGTCTGGATGAAGAAATCATCACGGTGAAAGTATGTGATGATGAGGAAATGCATGCTTTGAATAAAATGTATCGGGATATTGATGACACAACGGATGTGCTTTCTTTCAACCTAGATTTTGATGATCCCGGGCAAAAACAGCTGGTGTTGGGAGATATTATCATTTCACTCATCAGAGCCAACCAGCAGGCAATAGAAAACGAACATTCCTTGGAAGATGAAATGACACTCTTGGCAATCCATGGTCTGCTCCATTTGATGGGTCACGACCATGCATTAAAAAAAGAAAAGCAAATTATGTTCTCATTGCAGGAAAATATTTATCAACAGGTAGTATCTGGTGATTATGAATCATAAAAAATATACACTAAAAGAGTCTTTTAAATTTGCATTTGAGGGTTTTCTCTATGCCATCCAAACCCAAAGGAATTTACGTTTTCAATTAATCGTGGCTGTTATTGTGCTCACCGCCTCTACACTACTCCCCATGCAAAATATTGAATGGGCGATCATCTTTCTACTCATCAGTCTGGTGATTGTAGCGGAGATTTTAAATACAGCCATTGAAAAAACCATTGATATGATTGAAGATCGCTATGATCCCGTTGCAAAAACCGTGAAAGATCTGAGCGCTGCGGCAGTTCTCTTCATCGCCATGATGGCTGTTGTGGTAGGAGTAATAATCTATCTCCCCAAATTTATAGCGCTTTTCTGAAAAAAGCGATGGAGTAATTCCATCGCTTTTTTCCCTAATTCAGATAATCTTTTAAGTTATGTTCAACTGCATACGCAGCTGCCTCAGCACGATTGCTGACATTAAGTTTTGAAAGGATGCTGCTTACGTAATTGCGAACGGTACCTTCCCCCAAAAAGAGATTCTGTGCAATATCACGATTCGTTTTACCCTCTGAAACCAATTTCAGAACCATTTTTTCCTGCTGGCTTAAGGATGAAAAGGCGGATGCTTCTTCTTCACGAACTGCCTTGCGCACTTCTTGAAAGACGCGTTGAGTAACAGCCGGGTCCAAGGAAGCTTCCCCTCGTGCCACCGATTCAATAGAATTGATTAAATCTTTGGCATTGATCTGCTTCAATACATAACCTGAAGCACCAGCTTTGATCGCGGAAAACAGCATTTCATCTTCAGCATACGAAGTGAGCATGATGACTTTAGTATCCGGGTATTTTTTACTGATCTGTTCACATGCTTCAATTCCCGACATACCGGGCAAACGTATATCCATCAGTACAATATCGGGTTTGTGGATTTCCACTTTCTTGATCGCATCCAGAGCATTATCTGCCTGTGCCACAACCTCGTACTGCGAATTTTGTTCCAGCAGTGAAATTAAACCCAATCTGACGACCTCATGGTCGTCTACAATCATGATCTTACTTTTCGGCATTAAACCTCCATCTTTTTAATTCTTTATTTCCAGTGTCACTGGACAATGATCAGATCCAAGGACCTCATCATGTATTGTCACATCTATAACTTTCTCAACCAGAGGGGTCGAGATCAGGTAATAATCCAAGCGCCAGCCCACATTCCGCGCACGGGAATTGAAGCGGTAAGTCCACCAGGAATACTGTTCTTTTTCCGGATAGAGATTCCGAAAGATGTCTACAAAGTTATGCTCTAGATATCGATCAATCCAAACCCGCTCTTCTGGTAAGAACCCGGTATTCTTTTCATTGGCTTTTGGATTCTTCAAATCGATCTCTTTGTGAGCTGTATTGAAATCTCCGGTAATGATGATGTTTTTCCCTTGTTTATGAAGAGTATCACAGATATTTAGAAGTTCTTCATAGAATTTCAATTTGAATGGTACGCGAAGATTTTCCTGACCACCATTCGGAAAATAGATATTGAATAATTCATAATCAGCGTGGCTGGTCTGGATAACCCTGCCTTCCACATCAAAATCTTCTATACCGATGCCAATTTTTACAGCAACCGGATCTTTGAGATATAAAGTAGCTACTCCACTATAGCCAGGTCGTTGAGCAGCGTTCCAAATAACGGAATACCCCAGATCCGTAAATGGCTGAAAATCCACCTGATCTGCTTTTGCTTTAAGTTCTTGAAAACACAGAATATCTGGTTTAAAATCCCCTACCCAGTCCAAGATGCCCTTGTTCAGTGCAGCGCGAATTCCATTGACGTTCCAGGTAGTAATTTTCATATTCTTCACTGTGGTAAACTTAATCGGCTTCTAAGCTAACGTTAATTGTAGCAGATTGGAGGCTTTCGTACAAAAATATGCGCAGGAAATTATTCGTAATTTTTATAACCATCCTTCTAATTCTCTCGTGTAATCAAAAAACGGTTTACGCGCAGGATACGCCAACCTATCCCGTATATGTGGTGCAGCCAGGAGAAACACTCACTCTCATTGCTGAAAAATTCAACACCACCGTAGATGATATCATCAATGTGAATGGCATTGTCAATGCGAACCTGATATCTGAGGGTACTGAGTTATATATTCCGGGGTTGGAGGGGATCACCGGACAATTGCTTACCCACTCGGTGAATGTTGGAGAAACACTGGAAGATCTTTCTCGTGCCAATCATATTCCCTTACAAACCTTGCTAACACTTAATAAGATCACATCTCCCAACGAAGTGTTTGTAGGAACGAACATCATCATACCAATTAATGATGGGGGTTCAGCGCTCTACGTGGCACACAGTGTAGCACCCCAGGATACTCTTCTTGAGAGTGCAGTCCATTTACAAACCAATCCCTGGGTCGTGCTGGACTGGAATGATACCCGCACCAGCAATACGCTTATACCAAACACACCGGTTTATGCCGAGATCAGTGCTGATCAAGCCATCAGCCGTATCTCGCCCTATCTGAAAGATATTGTGATCGACCCCCTGCCACTTGAACAGGGCAATACGATCGTTATCACTGTGCAGACCACAGAACCACTTGACATCAGTGGGATGGTGGAAGATCATGTCCTGCATTTCTTCCCGATGAGCGATCAAGAAAATACATATTATGCCATTCAAGGCATCCATGCCATGGCGGAACCCGGTTTGGTAGATTTCAACCTGACCGGCAGTTCAAACGGACAGTCTATCTTCAATTATGATCAAATGCTGCTGCAACAAGAAGGTGTCTTTATTCAAGATCCACCCCTGTACGTTCAAGATGAGACCGTAGATCCTGCTATCACGCAGCCTGAAGAAGATTTTGCCAAGTCGATCGTTTCTCAGATAACACCGGAAAAATATTGGCAGGGTTCTTTCCGTTATCCGGTGGATGGTTCAGTGGCGGATGATACGATCGGATTCATGTCCACCTATGGGAACCGACGCTCCTACAATAACAGCGAATATATTTATTTCCATACCGGTCTGGATTTTGGTGTGTATGTGAATAATCTCAATATCTATGCACCGGCGGCTGGGGTAGTCGCCTATACAGGAAATATGACCGTGCGTGGCGGAGCCACCTACATTGACCACGGGCAGGGCATTTTCAGTGGGTTGTTCCACCAGGCAGAGATACTAGTTAAGGAGGGAGACCACGTTGAAGCTGGTGACCTCATCGGCATCATTGGAGCTACAGGTAGAGTGACGGGTCCCCATTTGCATTGGGAGATCTGGGCGAATGGGGTTCAGGTCAATCCTGTAGATTGGGTAAACAACTCTTATCCATAAAAACAACTTTGCTAAGGTATAATTATGTGGGTCTGAAAGGAATGCAGTAATTTCACATGGTTTTATCCAATACTTCACTAAAAAACGCCTGGGATGATTTTCATCTCGATGAGGGCGATATAGAGTTCATCTACTCCGTTCTTCTAGAAAAAGAGATTCCCCTGCCCGCTGAAGCGTTGCTTGAAGCGGTCATCGTCAATCGCATCAAATCAGAAAAAGAAGCAATTCTCAAAAAAACCAAAGGGAAGGGTAAAATCTATCTTCCCAAGGATTCCTATGCAGTAAATGAAGATCTTGTTTTCCCCAGTTTTGATTGGAAAAATGGCAAAGTGCTCGAGATTCGGGATGGTTTCAATCCGGAACTTGAAGAATTCAAGGTTATCAAAGTTGAGTTTGAAGATGGCTCTACCAAAGAATTAGCAAGTTCTTTGAGCGATCACGCTCTCAATACCCCTGTTGACCTGATCGGGGATGATCCTGCCTTTGACAAGGATAAAATCCTTTCAGAACACCACGTTGAATTCCTTACGCGTTTAGAGGAAACACTTGCCGAGAGTGATGACTTGGTGCAGATCGCAGAAGCATGGTTCCCACGCGCGCTTCTGGTTAATATCAATGGCGGCTATCTCAATCTCATTGAAGCCATTCTTGAGGAATCTGGTGGTGGTCCGATGACTACCCCGGCATTGATGGCGCAGATCGAATTAAATACCACCGAAAATCTTAAGTTAACCGAGTTCTCTCTTAATCTTTATCTTCAGGAAGATGAACGCTTCGATGAAGTTGGACCTTCAGGTGAAGTATTGTGGTATCTGCATGCCATGGAACCGGAAGATGTAAAGCACCAACCATTGTTCCTGAAATACCATTCCTTGAATGTTGAAAACCTTGAAACCAAGCAATACCTGGATTTATTTGAAGGCACCATCATTGATGAATTGGAACCAGAAGAACCTGCCAGCGGCGCAGATTCTATCAAGTTCAGTTTACTCTTTCCCCATTGGCGTTCGGGTACCTTGCCATTATCCAATTCTGTTGTGCATATCTTCCCCACCGCCATTGAATCTCCCCGTATCCGTTTCACCTTCCGCGATGCGAATACAGACCAGGAATTCAACGGCTGGGTAGTACGGAAAGAACGCTATGTATATGGATTGAAGAATTGGTATGAGCAAAATGGTATTATGCCTGGCTCATTGATTACCGTCAGCAGGTCTGACAAACCGGGTGAAATTTTGATTCATTCCGACCGCAGTCGACAAAATAAAGAATGGATGAAAACGGTACTGGTCGGTACGGACAAAGGCATTGTATTTGCAATGCTCAAACATCCGGTTGAAGTTGATTTCAATGAACGCATGACCATTGCCATCCCGGATGAAGAATCGGTTGATCAGGTTTGGCAGGATCGAGAAAAATTGAACCCAGATAAGATATTCCTGCAGATTGCCCGTGAATTGGCAAAGTTGAATCCGCAGGGTCATATCCATGCGCAGGAAATGTACGCAGCGATCAATGTGATTTTCCGCTGCCCCCCCACGCCAATCCTTAACTTCTTATTAACCAGCCCCAACATCCAGCATCTCGGTGACCTGTATTTCCATCTTAAAGAAGGAGAAAACTAGCAATCTATGAACCCTACCAGCCACTACAGTTTGGTAAAGCCCACCTTAGAGACACCTTTTCACATCGATTTCGATTGGTGGATTGAACATGATGCCAACTGGAGGGTTTTCTTGCTTGATTTTCTTTGTGATGAGCATCATGCCATCTATGCCGAGAAAGATCAAAACATCGAGATTGATTACGTTGATCCGTTAACAGCAGAAGTGAAACGCGTGGATGGGCTTTTGCACACCCTGGTAACCCACTGTGCCAAACAGGAAGATTTTATTTCCGGCAATACCACATTGGTCAACACCATCTTTAAAACATTCCTGGCAAATAACAACCAACCCCTCAATGCGCAGCAACTGGCAGAACGGACCGGCAAATCCGCCATGACCATCCTGCGCACCTTCTCCGGCACCCAAATATTCAAAGGCATCAGACCACTTCAAGATTGATTCCACCTGCGGTATAATAGCCCCGCATACAGAAATATGCCCTCGTAGCGCAATTGGACAGCGCATCGGACTTCTAATCCGGCGGTTGTGAGTTCGAGTCTCACCGGGGGCGCTAAAAGAGCTTCATTTTTTTGGGCTCTTTTTTGATAAAAACATATAATTGAAATTGTCTCAAATTCTCACGAAAGGGGTAATTTCTGTAAAAACGATAAGCTCCATTTTACAGAATAGATCATCAATGTCAAAGAAAACAACCTTCCCTGCACTATCTCTCCTTCTTTTATTGGGATTCTTCTCCTCAAGCGCATTTATTTCCTTACAGCAGGTTATTTCCAAGCCGGATAATTTACAAAGCGATGAAACCTTAACCCTGCTTTTGAATGGAATCCCTTTTCAATTTGAAAATCATGTCATTCAAAATGGAGATATTACTTGGCTTCCGGGAAATGAACTATTCAGGTTGATGGATCTGTACGACATATCCTTCTCTGATGGGTCGCTCCATGCCACTTACTTCGACCAGAACCACCAACATGTGGAATGCCGTTTCTCTGCCGGGGATAATACCTATAGCGTGGATACTTTAAACAACCTTACTCATTCGATACCTGTAAGGTCATTCAAACTCAATGATGTATTGTATATTCCTGAACAAATGCTAGAAGGCATTTTTGGTGATTTCATTACCATTGACGCAGACAACAACATTGTTTCTATCAACCTGTCACAAAAACACATCTTGACCAATCAATCGGATAATGAAAACCCACTTACTCAGATGAAGTTAAAAGACGCTTCCCTCCTGCGGGATTCGCGTATCAACACCCTTGTCAGTGGGATGATGCAAAATCCTGTAGAAGATTGGATAGGCTGGTCTCAAAGCCAGTTAAAGAATGATGGATTCAGCGAGGCGCGGGCTACCTACAACTTTTCCGATGGACCGGCTGTTGATTTTACCTATGCCGATGCCGAAAAAGAAATTCCTATGGAATTTATCAATTTCTATGCGCAATTAAGAAATCGAGGCATTTCCACCCGTTTTTCACTCACTTTTTGGGACATGCAATATCGTCTGGAGGGTGGCACACTGAGTTATGACAGATTGAGCACAGAGGAGGAGCGGGAACGGTATCTTGACTACGTCAGAATGGTGGTTACTTCCCTGAAAGGATTAGTGGACAGCTATGAATTATGGAATGAACCGGATGCCAACCGGGACTTCTACCAGCGCATTACCCCGCAAGATTACGTTGAAATAGCCCGTTTAGCAATCCCGCTCATCCGCGAGATTGACCCGGATGCAAAGATCGTGCTGGTAAGCACCAGCAGCTATGTAGGTAAAGAAACCCAGGAATATTCGCAGCACATCCTGGAATCGGATGTGGTTCAACTGGCAGATGCCATCTCCCTGCACACCGTCAATAATGATGCCTCACCTGTCTTCTTGAGCGAATACTATTACGGGTATGATGCCATGTGGGATGCCATTAAAGTCACTGCGGAAACAAACGGATTCACGGGAGAATATTATGCCGACGAACTCAATTACCGCTCGGATTACAGCCTGGGCACGTTACAGCCCGAACCGGGGGACTACCATCCCTACCAACCAGAAGTTGCCACTAAATATCTAGGCAGGATGATCGCCATCAATCGTGGTATGGATATTTCTGTTGGTACTTCGGGCACCAACTCTTTTGAACGGTTCTATGAAGGGATCATGATCCGCAACCTGGCATATCTGCTGGATGGTCTGGATGCGGCTAAATTCCCTGTTGTGGTTAACTCAAATTCCACATTGGTGCGCTATTACACGTTCATGGATCAAGCTGGGAAACACTATCTGGCGATTTGGAACGATGATGCTGCGGCTGTAGATTATGACGGAGCAGCCTGTAACCTCACCCTGCCCGATCTATCTGCCAGCGCTGTAACAATTTACGATCCTTTCAACTCTCTGCAACAGGAGTTGAACTTCAGCACCAACGACGATGGACTTGTTCTGGAAGGACTGACGCTATCCGATTATCCCAAGATCATTATGATCGAATGAGCGTTCAGACATGTAAATCCTCTAGTGTCGTATTTTTACTCGAGTGTATGTTGTTCAAACAGTGTTTTTAGGGAATGCACGCTATATAGAATGAGAATGTGTTAACAACAATATAAATCATTTCTTCTTGCAGAATATAGAGAAATTGCAACTGCAGAATACCATACAAACTGCTGCTTCGTTAAGATTTCAATTCTTTTAAACCTGACAAAATTTCTCCATTGGCAATATGGACCAGCGCCCTGGCGGTTCTTTCCGTAAAGTATCCGCCACTGAGATTGGTAAGATTTTGCAGTGGTATTTCCAGCATGATCTTTTCGACCATCTGATCATGCATGGCATTATCACCCAGTGTGGTTTGCTTTTTAACTTCCCTTTTTAAAATAGCAAAAACGATTTTACCGAACAATTTTTTTCGAAAATCCAGCAGTGGCGTATTGAGGGTAAGTTTGGCATGCTTTGCAGAGCCCTTTTCTGGTAAGGGCTTGCCATAAATCGTTTGAAAGGCTTCTCTATTAAACTTATTTCCTCCAAGCACTTCATAGGCTGATAGTCCTGTCCGTTGTTTCGTCACTTTATCATCTTCTTCACCATCGATCGTGATCACCTGGCTTAATTTCAAATCCCTGGATGAAGCGCCAATATAGATATGATATGTTCCAGGAGCAACTTTCCAGACACCTTTTTGCACATCATAATACACAAAGGATCGTTCATCTAAGTGAAAGATTACCTTCTTGCTCTCCCCTGGTTTGAGCGATAGTTTTTTAAAGCCTTTCAATTCTCGGACAGGATAGAATCCGGATTGGTCAGAACGTCCGATATAAAGCTGGACGATCTCTTTCCCCTCGCGCACTCCGGTATTGCGAATTGTGCAGCTCACATCCAGTTTTTCGCCTGGCTTGATCTTCTCTTTACTGATTTTCAAACCCTCATAGGCAAAACTGGTGTAGCTCAGTCCATAGCCAAAGGGAAAAAGGACTTCTCGAGCAGCTTTATCGTAATAACGATAGCCCACATAGATGCTTTCACGGTATTCAACGGTATTGGGACCTCCCGGAAAATTATGATATGAAGGGTTGTCTTCCAGTTTCAATGGGAATGTCTCAGCCAGCTTGCCGCTTGGATTGGCAACACCAAACAACACATCTGCGACCGCACCCCCACCAGCTTGCCCGCTCAAATAAGCTTCAACGAGCCCCTTTACGTCATCCACCCACGGCATTTCGACGGGTGAGCCGTTGCTCAACACCACCACAATGTTCGGATTGACCTCTTTCAACGCTCGCATCAACTGATTTTGATTTTCAGGCAGGCGCATATCTTCGCGGTCAATACCTTCCGTTTCATAAACTTCGGGCAACCCGAAAAAAACGATCCCCACCTGTGCCTGCCGCGCTGCATCACAGGCTTTCTGTACCAGGTCTTCGCGAATTTGAGGAGTCGCTCTTAAATAACCTTGTGCATAGGTAATATTTTCAGTACGAGAAGAATATTTCAACATCTCGTCAAGCGCGCAATCCAGGCGAGTTGGATTGATCACAGAACTACCATACCCCTGATAGCGTGGAATCTTGGCAAAATCACCAATGACAGTAATTTTTTGATCCGGTTTTATTGGAAGAATGCTATCTTTATTCTTCAACAACACAATGCTTTCAGCACTGGCTTTTCTGGCAAGCGCATGATGTTTATCTGCATCATAGTGAAAATCTTCTTTTTTATTTTGTATGCCACTAAAAATTAATTTTAGCAAACGTGCCACACTCTTATTGAGAACTTCTTCATCAAGTTTCCCGTTTTGGACCGCCCGGATGATCTTCTGATCATTATCACGATTACCACCCGGCATTTCCAGGTCAAGCCCCGAGAATAAAGCCTGCGCACGCTCGTTCACCGCACCCCAATCTGACATCACCGATCCAGTGTACCCCCACTCATCTCGCAGAATCTCAGTCAATAAGTGTTTATTCTCACTGCAATAATCCCCGTTCAAGCGGTTATATGCGCACATGATCGTCCAGGGCTGCGCTTCTTTCACCGCTCGTTCAAAGGCGCTCAAATAGATCTCTCTCAGTGCTCGTTCGTCCACCACCGCATTGATCGACATGCGTCTGTATTCTTGATTATTAACCGCAAAATGCTTCAAAGACGTGCCCACTCCCTTGCTTTGCACACCCCGGATATAGCTTGTTGTCACTTCACCACATAGATAAGGATCCTCAGAAAAATATTCAAAATTACGCCCACATAGGGGAGAGCGCTTGATATTCACGCCTGGACCGAGGATCACACTGACCCCTTCCTGTAAACATTCCTCTGCCAGTGCTTCACCAATTTCATAGAGCAGATCACGATTCCAACTGCAAGCCAGCGCTGATGCGGTAGGAAAACAGGTTGCGGGATAACTGGGAACAAAATTCTGCCCGTCTGATGATTGCTTTTCTTTGCGCAGCCCATGCGGTCCATCCGCTACCATGATGGAGGGGATTTGCAGGCGTTCCACCGGTTTAGTGTGCCAATTATCCAATCCGGAGCATAAACCTGCTTTTTCTTCCAGCGTTAACCTTGAAATGATGGTTTGAATATCCATAATCTCAGCCTTCCAATTATTTATATAATCCAGATAATTATATAATCACAGGCGTCTCTTATATCGGAGAATACCCTATGATTGGTAACGCACTTTCTATTTTAAATACGGGGTGTCTAAACAGTGCGGTCATGAAGCGTACCCCATATACCTTGAATAATCATTGTACGTACCTATAATGTTTATAGTACCTATAATATTTATTTTGAGATATCAAAGTAATTAGCGGTTAGGATGGCTATCGAACACATAAGGTAGATTGGGCTCCTCTTAACACCTAAATTCAACACGACAAATGGTTTTGGTTGCATCGTTTCTAATATCTTCATCGTAATCATGCGGTATCAATGTAGTTAACAACCCATTTTACAAATAAACAGGGTTATATATGATGAAATTCACGGGTAGTTTATTTAATAAAATTAAGCTTATTTTTACTTCATGGCTCTCAACGCTTATGAATAAGAAGTTTATTAAGGTCTTTGTGATCTGCTTTTCATTTCTCTTTATTTTTCTTTTGGCATTATGTAGGAATTCCAACTCTGGAAAAAGCAATGAGGATACTCTAACTTTGAACCATACAGAAATCGCCTCAACCATCTATGCTGAGATATATATGCACACGGAAATAGCCGCAACCATTTTTGCTCAAATCACACCTGCTGCGAGCTATACGCCTATACCCACCCTTGACCATTTTGCGAATATTTTATTGAAATATCCATGTGATAATCCTGACCTCATCAGAATTCAGGGACAGGTATCAAAAGTACTTGATGTGGATAAAATTGAAATGATAACCGATGGTGAGTATAAAACGATCCGTTATCTGGGTCTTGATTCTTCTACAGATATTGAATCTTCTCTGACGTCTCAAGCACAATTAGCAGCACTGCTGAAAAATCAAGAATTGGTGTCTGGACGTGAGATCATGGTTTTATCTGATAATTCTCTTGATAATAACGGGAGCCTTTGCGGGTACGTTTTTACTACGGATTCTTTTGTGAATCTGGAAATGATCAATTCAGGGTTTTTCATGGCTAATCTAAGTGATGGGTTACTTTATTCTTCTCTATTTAGGGAAGCTGAAAATTTAGCAAAAAAATCACAAATAGGGATTTGGGCAATTCCCACTACAACTCCTACATTACATCCCACCAATACTTTAATACCTACAACTACAAGTGCTCCAGCATTGAATTGCCATCCATCTTATCCGGATGTGTGTATTCCATATCCACCACCCGATTTAAATTGCCCTGATATTCCATACCGAAGATTTCGTGTTTTGCCACCTGATCCACATGGCTTCGATGGGGATCATGATGGAATTGGATGTGAGAGCAATTAATAACCCGTTTTCAGCTTTTTCTTTCGCTCTTCCATAAACGCCAGAACACTGAAGAATATGGATAGAATGCAAAACCCATAAGCCAGGTACAAACTAAGAGAAGTATCCGCGAATGGCTGCTCCAGAAAACCCGGGTATACCGTAACAAGGATGGCAGTCAATAAAGCCGGTAATTTATATCCGGGTAGGATTTTTTTCACCAAATGATAAACAAGGAATGACAAAACTACCCGAACCAGGAAGGTACACAGATGCCAGTATATAAGTTCGCTTCCCAAAATTCTATGTGTGATGGCGTACATTAACCCAAGACCGGGGCGGTCAATGGAAAACATTTTTATTAAGGTATATTCCCCCTGTGTTGTGCCAGCCCAAATCTGATACCAATCATCACGATAGAACCCTTGCTTTCCTAAAAAAGGTAAGTAAGCAATGGCAGCGATGAATACAATAAGTACATAGGGAAAATATTTTTTAAACTTCATCTAGCACCTTTTCACTTTTTCTTATTGTGTTTACCATCTGGCATGGTGATCTTCGGCAAAGCCGACCAGGTCTTTGATCGCCACTTTTTTCCCCTCATCCGTGATGAAGAATCCGTTGTAATGCCCGAACATCTGGTGCACTTCACTATCGATGATGAGCAGCTTGGTAGTCGCCACGCGTTCTTTGAAAGGTGTGAAGGTCAGGTCCAGACGCCCTTCATTATCTTTGAATATCCACGGTTTCATGAAATCATGGGGATCATAAACGAAAGGTACTTGGTCCAGTTTGTGGATTTTACCGTTCAGGATGACCGCGTTTTCGGTGGCACGTGAGATATCCCCAAAGCCACAGCCCAGATTCAACCCGATGCTATCCCCATTGGAGAAAAATCCGGAAGCGCTTGCCCAATTCCAAAAACTGCTGTATTCCCACACCCCACGTCCCCAATCCAGTGATCCAATGCTTGTTTGAGGATCCAGATTCTCCGTTATATCACCATAGTGCAATGAACCTTGCACGGGCATGCAGTTGATCTTACGATTGTAGTAAAAGCGTTTTTCACCAATAGGAATAACGATATTCATGGATTCGTGCTCTGGCAATTCCTGCAGAGTTAATTGTACGGAAATACCCCTACCATCCTGGAAAGATGGCCAATCAACGAATACTGAGCGTTGTTTGCCATGGACGTCAAAACGCAAGGTTGCCTTATCGTTCTTGAAGACAGTCTCTCCCTGCGTGCTGTTGCGCGGCAGTTGGATGTCCTTGCCAAAGGGTGTAACCAAACCCTCTTCGTGCAGCTCGTTTGTCTCGAAATCAAGGGTATACACAAAAATATTACCCGCATAGCCCAGATCTGCCACAGTGGCTGAAAAGAAGCGTTGTGGGGTAAATACTGCATAATAGTCCCAGCGCTTGACACGGAAGGGCTGGAAGGCTTTCAGGGCATAGAAATGGGCACACTCCAGGTTGCAGTCCAGGTTTTGGCTGCGTGCCCACCCAATTTGATTCAAAGTACCATCATTGTTGAGCAATTCTGCGGCTGTGGTGATCTCATTCTGCATGGGTATTCCTCCGAAATGTTGAATGTTTTTCCTTCCATGATTATACATTCCAACCCCGCACTCAATCCACAGAAGTAGAAAGATTCATGTTGGTTCATCCTGAAGGGAACTATTTTTTCAATCCTTCGGTCGATACAAGAAAAAGGACATCCATTTAAAATCATCACCATTGAACGCATCGAATGCTCCAATGTTCTGGGACCTCCCCCAGCCAACCCGGAGGCGTAATACACAAATAGACTCCTCCTATCTGGTGGCATTACACAGGGGGGAACAATGTTCCCCCCGCCTCTCTGGGAAACAAACGAAAGAAAGGTCCTTTCATGCAAGCAGTATTTTAATATCCTGCACCATTTTGTGCTTCAACCATTACATAAAGGGTTGCGGTTGAATACAACACCTGATCTTAATTAATTTTTCCTTCCTCTCCTAAGCGCTGTGGAGCTGCCGATACTTACCGGCATGCTTCACAGCGCGATTTAATAACAGTCTGACACAATTCTTATATCACTTATAATAGAAGCAGGGCACAATTAGAAAATCAATTTTCTTTTTATAAACATGAAGGTGTAGTATGGAAAGAATTCAAATTCAATTGTTATCTGCAGATCCACCTCAATTTGAAGACTCAGATCCCCTCAAATTCAATGCTCGCATTGAACGCTGGCATATTTCCACTAAACCACATGCTTGGCAACCTCCCACCGATCTAATCGAGACGGATGAGAACTACATTGTTCGTATGGAGATCGCAGGCATGGACGTGAAGGATTTCACTATAAATTTTCACAGTGCTATCCTGACAGTCATGGGTACCCGCTGGGAAAGCTATCCAGATTGTGCCTTTCACCAGATGGAGATCCCCAGCGGCGATTTCATCTCGGCTGTCGATATTCCCTCTCCAATCGAGGAGAATGCTATCACAGCAGTATATGAAAATGGCTTTTTACATATCACTCTACCGAAAGCCAAAGCTCGCAAGATCAAGGTCAATTAAGCAATGCCAGCATCACGTTGGAAAACGGATATTTTCGAAATCCTCGAGATGTTTGCAGATGAGGAAAGAGATTTTAACGAAATGGTATTAGCCATGAACATGGATGATCTAATGAACAATGAACAATTAATTGAAGAAGACCAGCAAAGCCCTACCAGAAAAACAGATGAATTTCCTGAGGAGATTCCGATCTTACCTCTGCGTGGCTTGGTAGTATTCCCGCAGACAGCAGTACCTCTAACTATTGGTCAACCACGCTCCATCCGCCTGGTAGATGAGGTTGTGAAAACCAACCGTCTGGTGGGTCTGGTAGCTTCAAAGGATGCCAGTGTGGATGAACCCAGCCCGGATACGCTCTATCGCTTTGGAACCCTGGCTATCATTCATCGCCTTTTTAGAGCTCCGGATGGCACCATCCGTCTTTTAGTACAAGGTTCAAGCCGTTTCAAGATCAAAGAATTCACGGCTACAGAACCATTTTTAAAAGCGCTGGTCAAAGTCGAACCCGAAAAGGTTGAAAGCGGTCTAAAAATTGAAGCGCTGGCTCGAAATGTGCGCGACCAGTTCATTCAGATTGCAGAATTGGTCCCTTCCATTCCTAGCGAGATTGTAGCCTCCATTAATTCTCTGCAGGATCCTCTACAGACGGTGTATAACATTGCTAACCTGCAACGCATGGAGGTGGAGGACGCGCAAGAGATTCTGGAATTGAACTCCACATCTGATAAACTGCGCAAGCTGGTTGGAATTCTCACTCGAGAGAGTGAAGTGCTCAATCTTGGTCAGAAGATTCAAAATGAAGCTCGTGAAGAGATCGAAAAAGTACAGCGAGAATATTACCTGCGCGAACAGCTCAAAGCTATCCAAAAAGAGCTGGGCGAATCTGATGAACAGGAAGTGGAAGTAAGCGAATTCCGCATAAAGATCGACAAAGCCGGCATGAGCGAAGAAGCAGATAAGATGGCACGTCGTGAATTGGATCGTCTCTCACGCTTGCCAACCGCTGCGGCGGAATATGGGGTGATCCGGACCTACCTCGATTGGCTGGTTTCTCTCCCGTGGTCCAAGGCATCGGTGGATGACTTGAATATCAACCATGCCAAAGAAGTACTTGATCGCGATCATTATGGTCTGGATGACATCAAAGAACGCATTTTGGAATACCTAGCAGTACGCAAGATCCGCCTGCAGCGGAAAGACGATCTTTCAAAGCAAGACTATAAAGACAGCATTCGCCAGGAACGGGAAGGGGTCATCCTGTGTTTTGTTGGTCCTCCTGGTGTTGGGAAAACCTCCCTGGGTAAATCTATCGCCGCCGCCATGGGGCGCGAATTCATACGAACCTCGCTGGGTGGTCTGCGAGATGAAGCAGAGATCCGCGGGCACCGCCGCACCTATATTGGTGCCATGCCCGGCAGGATCATCCAGGCTTTAAGGCGTGTGGAAACACGTAACCCGATTTTCATGTTGGACGAGATCGATAAGCTGGCTTCCGATTTTCGCGGTGACCCTGCCTCAGCTCTTCTTGAAGTGCTGGATCCAGAACAAAACGTGGAATTTCGTGACAACTACCTCGAGGTCGCTTTTGATCTTTCGCAAGTCATGTTCATCACCACCGCCAACCAGCTGGAGACCATTCCGGCTCCACTGCGCGACCGTATGGAGATCATTCAAATCTCCGGTTACACCGATAACGAAAAAGTAAAGATCGCTGAGAATTACCTTATTCCACGACAACTGCAGGAGAATGGTTTGCTGCAGGACGAAGTGATCTTTGAAGAAGATGCTATCCGCACCATTATCCGGCAGTATACACGTGAATCCGGCGTGCGCAACCTGGAACGAACCATTGGCTCAGTACTGCGAAAAATTGTCACCCGTAAATTTCAAAAAAAGCGCCTGATCAAAAAAGTGACGGTGAAGCACGTGCACGAGATGCTCGGCAGACCAACCTTCATGCCAAGTGAAGAGATCATGAAACGCACCTCTATCCCTGGTGTCGCAACCGGTCTGGCATGGACACCCACCGGAGGCGAAATCTTATTCATCGAAGCCAGCCAGATGCCAGGTAATAAAC
This sequence comes from Anaerolineaceae bacterium, assembly GCA_003446605.1. Lineage (GTDB taxonomy): Bacteria > Chloroflexota > Anaerolineae > Anaerolineales > Anaerolineaceae > UBA4781. The sequence goes on along the minus strand of DMDF01000047.1, from coordinate 493 downwards.
AGTTCAAGATCACCGGCTCAATCGGGAACGTGATGGAAGAATCTGCAATAGCAGCCCTGACCTTCGTACGTTCCCATGCCAAAGAGTATGGTATTGAGCCTGATTTCTTTGAAAAGACCGATATTCATTTACACATTCCGGCGGGCGCCACTCCCAAAGATGGACCCTCAGCGGGAGTTACCATGACCACCGCGCTGGTTTCCCTGCTCACCAAAAAACCGATCCGTCCGGATGTGGGCATGACCGGTGAGATCACGCTGCGCGGGCAGGTGCTGCCGGTCGGCGGGATCAAGGAGAAGATGCTGGCAGCGCATCGCGCAGGTTTGAAAACCATTTTCCTGCCCAAAGAGAACAAAGGTGATCTGGATGAACTACCCGAAGAGGTAAGAAAAAGCATTCAATTCATCCCGGTGGATGATGTGAGCCAGATCTTGAAAAAAGCGATGGTGTCTGAGGAATAAGGATCAGTCTTTTATCTGACAGGAATGTCTTG
>DMDF01000063.1 GCA_003446605.1 Anaerolineaceae bacterium | reverse complement strand
GAATTGGTCCATTCTGTTCAATGCTTCTTCAATTTGATCGGATGCGGTGGCGTACGAACAGCGCACAAATCCCTTGCCTGCATCTCCGAAGGCAATGCCGGGAACTACTGCAACCTTTTTTTCATGCAGTAGCCTTTGCGTAAAAGTGTTTTCATCCAGCCCTGTTCCGCTCACCTGCGGGAAAACATAGAAAGCGCCGTGCGGTTCGACGGTTGGCAGTCCGATGGAGTTCAATCCATCCACGATCAATCTTCGGCGGCTGTCATATTCTTTGCGCATCGCTTCCACGTATGGTTCACCTTCCACAATGGCAGTGATAGCAGCGATCTGTGATATGGTGGGAGCCGCCATAATGGTGTATTGATGCAGCAGCAGCATTCCTTTTACAATGTCTGCCGGGGCGGCTACATACCCAAGGCGCCATCCCGTCATGGCGTAGTCCTTTGAAAAACCGCCTATAAGGATGGTTCTTTTTTGCATTTCAGGGAGGGAGGAAAAGCAAATATGTTCGACCCCATATACCAGCCGGTCATAGATCTCATCGGATATGACGATCAGGTCATGCTCTTCGGCAATGCGTGCGAGCTCCAACAGGCATTCTCGTGATGAAACCGCGCCGGTTGGGTTGTTGGGGTAATTGATGAGCACAGCTTTGGTGCGAGGGGAGATGGCTTTTTCTATAGATGGAATGTGCAGGTTGAAGCCCTCTTCCATACAGGTGGGAACCTCTACCGGAACACCACCAGCCAGGGAAACTTCCGGTTGGTAGGATACAAAACAGGGGGTTGGTATGACGACTTCATCTCCATTCTCAAGCAGCGCATTGGTTGCCAGGTACAGCGCTTCTGAGCCCCCTACGGTAATGATAATCTCGTTCTGTGGATCGTACGAAACGCCGTAGAGCTTTTGCAGATGGTCAGCGATTACCTCGCGCAGCCTAGTGATACCAAGATTGGAGGTGTAGTGTGTCTCACCATCCTGCAGAGATTTGATACCCGCTTTGAGAATAGGGTCAGGTGTGGTGAAATCTGGTTCCCCGATCCCGAGGGAGATGATATCTTTCATGGTAGCTGCGATATCAAAGAACTGGCGGATAATGGATGGATGGATATTTTGGACTTTTTGATTCAGGTAATTCTTTTGCATCACAGCTCCTTGATTGCTGAAAGGGATTGAAAAATTTCACAGTAGTATACGTGAGGTTGATAGGAAATACCAGACAGTTAAATAATCCTATTACGAGGAAAAAATCATAATTACTCAGATCTCAATCCAGGAATTATCACCGATATTCATCTGTTCGGCGCGACCTTTCACGTTGGCATTGCGACCAATCAGGGAATTTTCCAAAACCATTTCGTTAATGGTGGCGCCTTCTTCGATGATCGAATTTCGTATGAGCGCATTGTTGATCTCACAATTGGATGAAATGGAAACGTGTGGACCGAGCACGCAGTTTTTTATGGTGGAATTCGAATCTATGTAAACGGGAGGGATAATGGTCACGTCTTCCCGCTGGGAAGCGATAGCGGTGTTATCTTGACCGTGATCCAGCAGATATTTATTGGTCTCAAGCAGCGCATCCGGCTTTCCGGCATCCAGCCAGGTCTCAACAATGCGGGTTTTAAATTTTGCTCCATCTTCGATCATGATGTTGATCGCATCAGCCAGGAAATACTCTCCTTTTAAACTAATAGCGCGTTCGATCTGTTTCTGAATGGCAGAGATGAGCGCCTGCCCATCACGGAAGTAATAAAAGCCGACCACCACCAGGTTGTTGGTGATGTCGGTGGGTTTTTCGATTAGGCGCGTAATGTAGCCAGCCTTGTTCACTTCGGCGACACCGAAACGGCGCGGGTCAGGGGTGGGTTTCACCCAGGCGATGCCATCTTCTTTTACATCAGCCAGAAAACTGAGATCGGTTTCGATCAAGGTATCTGAAAATGCCATCAGCAATGGACCATCCAACAGATCTTTGGCAAGGTACAGTGCATCAGATTGCCCCCGCATCTGTTCCTGCACCACGATATGGATGGTCTTTTCGGAGTGTTTTTCCTGGATATAGGGTTCAATTTGGTCAGCCTGATTGGGACTGATGATCAATACATATTCAGCATCTTCATAACCTGGCACACTACTGAACTGGTCGAGCACATAATCAAATACGGTCTTACCAGCCACATGAATGAGTGGTTTGGGTTTGCTCCAGGTATGTGGTCGCATCCTGGTTCCCAGCCCTGCCATAGGGACCGCGATCTTTAATCTTGTATTCAAAGGACCCTCCTGATGAAATGGTTGCCTGATTTTACTGTAAAATAACAATCTTATTTTTATTTGGTCTATTCTAAATTATAAGAGCAGAATGAGAATGCTGTAAGTAGCATACAGCACCTCTCTTAGTTCGCGGAACGGCTGTATTCATAGAAAAATTGTATTAACGAAAAAACCAGCTAAAAGCTGGTTTGAGTGGAATGCCGAAGGTGGGAATCGAACCCACAATCCCGAAGGAACACGATTTTGAGTCGTGCGCGTCTGCCTATTCCGCCACTCCG
>DMDF01000001.1 GCA_003446605.1 Anaerolineaceae bacterium | reverse complement strand
TTATGAGGGGGGCGGGAAAGCGTATGACCTTTCCTTTGAGATAAACACCAGACTTTTCCGACGTCTATTGGACGAAACAGGAGATGATCTGATCGGATTTGGTAATCCCTCCTGGGAACAAGGCATATTTCTCAACGGGAAATATCTGCAATACAGCCGCGACCGCATTGTTAAAACCCTGGTAGAGAGATCATTCCCAAAACCTCTGGCTACATTAGTTGAAGAAAAGCTATCCATCGATGATGTTCTGGTTTTTGGATATGACCGGAAAGCAGAAAGCCTTACCGATGAAGAAATAGCATCCATCCATCTGGATAAATGGGCTTTCATCCATCGTCTGTCGCTCTTCAAGGATTGCCAGTACATTTTCCTGGGTGGATCAGACGCGGACTGGTTAGCATCATTAGGTCGGGTGGATATCATTGTGGAAATGGCACGCATCACACGACAACTGGGATTCGTTCCTATGGTTCTTTGCCAGTATGCCAGTTACATCATCCCGATCATTGAAAGCTCAAGTGCTGCTATCGAGGGATATGCAGTACCTCTCAATCGTGAATGGTCCTGGATGGACCGAGACGCCTGCGTAGATGTGGTGAAATCGCTCAAGAAACCGGTTGTTGCTTTCATGCCTTTTGCTGGCGGTGGCTTGCGACAAGATATCCGTGGTGCAATGGACTGGTTGTTCAGAGATGTGGGAGTTGAATCCATTCTATACGGAACAGCTACTCCGGATCATGCCCGTCACACCAGCGAACTTGCTCTAGATGCTCGCCACACAGCAGATAAACAATCACATCATTGAAAGAGGAGGAATTAAAATGCCTTTGATCGAACTAAAAAATATCGAATTCACCTATCGCGGAGCAGCAAACCAGTCTCTCAGCAATATAACCTTCTCCGTTGAACCCGGTGAATTTATCGGGATCATTGGTCCAACCGGAGCTGGTAAATCCACATTGTGCTGGGTGATCACCGGGGTAATTCCCCAGATCATCAAAGGAAAACTCAAAGGGACCTCTTTCGTCAAGGGGATGTCAAGCCGGAAAACACCTGTAGCCACAATCTCACAGATAATCGGTCTGGTTCAGCAGGATGCTGAAGCGCAATTGCTGATGACAGATATTGAAAAAGAAATCGTGTTTCCCCTTGAGAATTTAGGACTTCCACCTGAAGAGATCAACCGGCGATTGAATTATGTACTGGATCTGGTCAATTTACGATCCGAATGCCAGCGGCACCCATTCTATTTGTCTGGAGGACAAAAACAACGCGTGGCTGTCGCCACTGCGCTGGCGATGGAACCGGAAATTTTGATCCTCGATGAAGCAACATCCGAATTGGATCCCATTGGAGCTGAAGAAGTCCATAATCTTGCAGGGCTTTTAAAGAAAAAGCTGAAAACAGTCCTGATGGTTGAGCACAATATCGACGAATTGGCGAAAGTAGCTGATCGCATCATCGTCATGGATAAGGGAAGGATACTGATGGATGCACCGGTCAGGCAAGTGCTCTCACAGGTAGATTTCTTGCAGAGTTTGGGTATCTACCCACCTCAGGTGACCCAAACGGCGTTTGCCTTACAAAATAAAGGTGTCAATTTTAAACAAATGCCGATAACAGTCGAAGAAGGCATGCAAGCAATAACAAGGGTGAATCACAATGTCTGAAGAACCTATCATTAAAGTTGAGCATTTATATTACAAATACGAAACCCGAGATCAATTCGCTGTGGAAGATGTAAACCTGACCATTAAAAAGGGTGAATTTATCGCAATTATCGGTCAAAATGGTTCGGGTAAAACAACCTTGGTAAAACACTTCAACGGGTTGCATAAGCCAACCCGCGGACGGGTAATCGTAGATGGTCATAATACAGCAGATCACCCAACATCGGAGTTGGCAAGATTTGTGGGATATGTTTTTCAAAACCCTGATCACCAGATCTTCGCCGATTCCGTTCGTGATGAAGTGTCATTTGGTCCCAAGAACATCGGCTTTACAGAAGAACACATCGAAAGCGCATTAAAGCTTGTTCTAGGTGAAATGGAACTATCCGGAATGGAAGAGGAACAACCTTTCCAGCTCAGCCGTGGTCAGCGTCAACGCCTGGCTGTCGCATCTATATTGGCAATGGAACCATCTATCCTGGTGATTGATGAGCCAACCACCGGTCAGGACTGGCGCGAATCGATCGCCTTGATGGGTTTAGTGCAAGGACTGAATGAGAAGGGACATACCTGTATCATCACCACTCATAATATGAATCTGGTTTCCATCTTTGCTCGTCGGGTGATCGTAATGCGCCAGGCAAAAGTGACTCTGGATGGTCCGACTCAGGATGTTTTCCGAAATGTCGAAGAACTCAGAGCCGCATGGATCAAACCGCCGGATGTTTACACACTGGCTCAGAAACTCCTGCCGGATATCCACCTGGATAAACCAATACTTCCTCAGGACCTGGCAGACTTATTAATAAATGCTGGAATAGTCGGGAGGTAAAAATGGCTTTTGTATTGCAAATGCTTGAAATGGGAAAACGGGAATCATGGTTTCATTCCGTGAATCCTACCGCAAAACTGATTTGGTGGGTTTGTATGATCATTGTTCCCATCATGATCACCAATCCCTTTGCCTTGATCATAATGACTGTTTGCATCTGGGTAATGGCATTTCAATCAGGGATCGCCAAACAAATGTATAAATTCTTGATCGTCACATACCCGGTCATGATCGGTTTTATCGTCATACTCTGGCCTTTCTTCTATGCCGCCACACCTGACCAGCACTATTTATTCAATTGGTCATTTCTTCACTTCAGCCTGGAAGGTTTTATCTACGCGCTAGCGATGGGATTACGGATTGTGTTATCTCTCACTGCTTGTACTTTTTTTGTCATGACCACCGATCTGATGGACCTAGCCTCATCTCTAGGGGAATTTATGCAAAACAAATTGCATATTTCATATATGTATCCGTTAATGGTCATGAGCTCATTCAAATTCTTACCAGAATTGGGCGGCGACTATTTTAACATCATCGAATCATTCAAATCCCGTGCCATGGACATGGACACAGGTAGCGTCATGGAAAGACTAAAGAAGTATGTTCCGGTTGCCATTCCATTAATTGATAGTATGCTGCGAAAGGCACAGAATATTGCCATTTCACTGGAGCTTAAAGCTTTTGATACCAATAACAAATCACGCACATTTTACAAACATTATCCTTTTACGATAAGGGATCTATTTTTTATCTTCCTGGGTGCGGTAGCGATCGTTGTATGTGTTGTTCTTAATTCCCTCAACTGGGGGAAAGTGGACATTTTCTTATGAACGAGCGTCGACCTGACAGGAGTGGAAGGAGGTGCTTATCAGATTTTGTATCGGCTTGTTCGTCCAGGTTTGTTTGATCAATCAATTCTAGGAGGATGCTATATGAAAAGCGATTGGATATTTCCCAAGAAAATCATTTGGAAGCAAAAATTTGGAACGCTCGAGATTGCATTAACTATCATTGGCGCTGTTTTATACGGTCTTGGTTCCTTTTCAACCATGAGCCTGGCAATTGGCTTTATTACATTACGACCATTTGCTTTCATTGCAGTGCTTTGGGGCGTTCTGTTTGGACCTTGGGTAGGCGGTTTGGCTGCCCTTATTGGAAACACCTTTATCTCCGATATTCTTGCAGGTTGGTTCGGGATCGGTGGCGTTGGGGGCGCGTTAGGGAATTTTGCAATGGCATTCATTCCCGGCTTGCTCGTATCTCACCCGCTCAACAAAAAAGCGATCATGCTGTGGGGTGGTATTGTCGGCACCATCATTTGTGCTCTCTTTGTGGGTGGTTGGATGGCACTGATGGGTTTTGCCCCATTCATGACACTATTCTCAAGCGTTTTAATTTGCGATATTCCACCAAACTTGATCCTGGCGCCTATTGTTTCAGGCTGGTTATTCAATCGAGTCCAGAAACGCGGTCTCTATTGGCGTGATCGTCTTGAGGCAGATAAAGAAGAAGAGGAGGAAGAAGAACAATAATCCGATTTATCCGCTCTTCCAGTTTTCATCTCATTATTGAGTATATTCAAATTCATTAGAAGAGGGAAGAGCAATGGAACAGACAGGTAATTTGTCATTCCGGAAGAGCGTATCATTATGCTCTTCCGGAACCCACTAGAGACCTTTCCAACATGGAAACAACGCAAGATATATAGGTAATGATCATGGGTCAACAAAACTTTATTAGGTATGACCCGGCTTAATTATGAGTTATAGCTACATCGAGTATTGTTAATATCTCATAAGTTGAATAGTTAGATTATTAAAGTAAATCAGCAAATGTATTGAGGTGAAGAAAATGATCGATCTTTTAGTAAAAGCACTGGCAGTTATCACCATGGATGATAGCCATCGGGTGATCCTTGATGGAGAAGTTGGAATTGATCAGGGGAAGATCGTTCAAATTGGAAACAATTTAGGATTGACAGCACGAAAAGTAATTGACGCAAAGAATTGTGTCATCTTGCCAGGGCTGATCAATGGGCATTCGCATGTCTACCAATCCTTGATCGAGGGCATTGGTTACGACATGCATTTTGACCCCTGGAATTGGCGATTTCTGTTTCCGATTGTTTCGAAGATGAGCCCGAAACATGCACGAATTTCAGCCGAATTAGCAGCGATGGAGATGATTAAAACCGGCACGACTACCATTTCTGACCACTGGTATATGCACACCGACCTGAGAAATATTTATGAGGTTACAGACGCTTTCGATAAAGCAGGCATGCGGGCACAGATGGTGTATGGTCTGCTGGATCAGACCTTTGCTGGAGAGCGAATCGAGTCTGAGTACATGACTATGATCAAGACGGATGAACAATTAATCCAAGAGGTTCAAAAGTATTATCAGGAATGGCATGGGAAACGTAGAACGACTATGGCGCTGGGTCCAGGTTCAACGGAAGATATTAGCGAAGAGTTAATGTTAAAAACGCGCGACTTATCAAGAGAATTAGATATTAATGTATCGACCCATGTGGCAGGATGGATCGAGATCAATGCTTACACCCAACGTAAATTTGGTGAACGTGATCTGGAACATCTACATACCATCGGTCTTACTGGTCCACGCGGTGTCTTTTTTCATGCTGTCTGGCTTTCCAATCACGAGATCGAGATCCTGGCGGAAACAGGCAGTAAAGTGATCCATTGCCCAATGGCAAATGCCTATCTGGGTTATGGTATCGCGCCTGTAGCACAAATGCTGGAACGTGGGATTCCGGTTGGTTTGGGCACCGATGGAGCCGCCAGTTATACCTATGATCTCTGGGAAGTTGGGCGAGCCGCAGCTATGTTGCAAAAAGCCACGCATTTAGATGGGGAAGCGATCACAGCAGAGCAAATCCTAACAATGATGACCATGGATGGAGCACGAGCCTTGGGATTGCAAAAACAAGTGGGCTCTCTGGAAGTGGGCAAGCAGGCTGACCTTATTGCTGTGGATTTCAATCAAGCTCACCTTTTGGCAGATGGACGCTTTGCACCCAAGCTCGTTTATTCTGCGCACGGTTCAGATGTGATCCATTCCATCATCGATGGGCAAGTTGTCATGGAAAATCGAGAACTGAAGACCATGCATGAGAAAAGGATTTTAGAAGATGCTTTCTCTGCCAGGCAAGATCTGATAAAAGTCGCAGGGCAGGAAACACGCGATCTTTTGGCAGCACCCTGGCCAAACCATGGCGCATATTGGCGTGAGATCGCCCAGCAGGAAGTAAATCTGAATGGGAATGAAAGATAATACCCGGCTAGCGGAATAATCCATGTTTACCAGCCTGGCGTGAAATTACAGAAAATTGAAAGAGAGGTTGATATGAATAGCCAAGCATCGACGGCTCTACATAAAATGGTTTCCTCCACCTGTACCGATTATTGGAACGATTCGTGTTCCGTTGAAGAATTAACCTATGCCATCGAACGGGGAGCAGTTGGAGCCACCACCAATCCCACCATCGTCCTTAACGTGTTAAAAAAGGAAATGCCGTTATGGGAAACACGCATTCACCAATTAATAAACGAAAACTCGGAATCGTCAGAAGAAGAAATAGCCTGGAAATTGATCGAAGAAATGGCAGTTAAAGGTTCCGAACTTTTATATCCAATTTTCGAGAGCACCAATGGGGAAAAAGGTCGTATCTCGATCCAAACCAATCCGCAGTTTTATCGCAATTCGGCTGCCATCGTGGAACAGGCTATGCATTTTGATTCTCTTGCACCCAATATGCAGGTAAAGATCCCTGTAACACAAGCAGGAGTAGAAGCGATCGAAGAAACCACCTATTCTGGTGTAAATATCAATGCTACTGTCAGCTTTACCGTACCACAGGCTCTGGCAGTCGCTGAGGCGGTGGAACGCGGGCTTGCCAGACGAGAAGCTGATGGAAAAGATACCAGGAACATGCACCCCGTATGCACCATCATGGTAGGGCGGACGGATGATTGGTTGCAGGTACTAACCAAACGGGATGGAATTCTGGTCGAGCCAGGAGTGACTGCCTGGGCAGGGATTTCCGTTTTCAAACGGGCATACGCATTGTATCAAGAACGAGGCTACCGGACTCGTCTGTTATCAGCAGCCTACCGCCATCATTTACACTGGACAGAGTTCGTGGGCGGCGATGTGGTATTGACCATTCCTCATCATTGGCAGGTCCTTTTCAATGAATCTGGAATTCCAGTGGAACCGCGTATCAACACACCCGTTGATCCTGCCATTATTCAGACATTACAAGCTCATTTTCCCGATTTCCGGCGAGCTTATGAACCGAACGGTTTGAGCCTGGCGGAATTTGATACATATGGTGCCTCAGTGCGCACACTACGTGCTTTTATTGCTTCATTCCACGACCTGGTCGCATTGATTCGAGATTTCATGCTACCCAATCCGGATTTGGGATATCAATGGAAGCAATGACATCTTGAGCGCTGGTGATAGCAATTGGTCAGCAGGTCGCAACGATCTACCCTGTGAGACCTTCTCGTTGTGCGTACTTCGGGGGTGACAGATTCTTCACTGCTAGCATGACATGATATTTTTTGTCATTTTGTCATTTTTTATTGGCAAAACTGATTTTTTCCAGTATAATGGACGCTTGCCCTTATTTAAAGGATTTTCTATTTGATTTTAAGGAGTATAGCTGTGCCGCGAAAAGCTAAAAACACAAAATATAAGATGAAGACGCATAAAGCAACATCCAAGAGATTCCGGGCTACCGGCTCTGGTAAACTTATGCGCACCAAAGGCGGAAAAAGCCATCTTCGCCGTAACAGATCTGAACGTACCAAAGCCCAATTCGCCGAGATGATCCCGGTGGAAGGCAAAAGCATTCAGAAACGCGTCAAGAGACTTGCGCCCTATATGGACAAGAAATAGGTAAACAATAAGAATTATTTGCGGCTGCTGGGTGTTTACAACTGGTTTTCAACCGACGCCCTGGGGTTCGCAAAGGAGTGATAATGACTCGTGTAAAAGGTGGACCCAATCGCTATCTGCGACATAAAAAAGTACTGAAAATTACGAAAGGTCAGTTCGGTACCCGCTCTCGCCTCTATCGGCGTGCGAACGAAGCCATGCTTAAAAGTCTGTGGTATGCGTATCGCGATCGCCGGGTGCGCAAACGCGACCTGCGTAAATTATGGATCACACGTATTAACGCTGCTGCCCGCATGCATGGATTATCTTACAGCCGTTTCATCTATGCCCTCAAACAAGCCGATATCACGCTCAATCGCAAGATGCTGGCTGATCTGGCAGTACGTGACCCGCAAGCATTCGCGGCTGTTGTTGAAAAAGCAAAATCAGCCATATAAAGAACGATCTCCTTTAAATAAGCCAACGGGATGGAAAATTCCATCCCGTTTTTGTTTAAATTCAGCGCTTATCCATTAAAATAGAAGCATGTCTGAGCATTT
>DMDF01000039.1 GCA_003446605.1 Anaerolineaceae bacterium | reverse complement strand
AAATTAAGAAATAACTTGGAAGATGCCTTAATACATAAAACGGTTATTGACTGGAAATGTGAAAATGAAGTATTTTATAAACTCCAAAAAAAGAAGTAAAAATTGGATAGATGATGCTTCCTTTTCATAACATTAATACTGTACCATCAATGCAGTGATGAAAAAGTTAATCAATTGGACGCATAAATTCACTCAGATTAGCTTTTTTGCTGTTGCTGTAATGTGTTTTCCGCTCACATCCTTCAGCAATATGTTTCATCGTTCTTTGCCCTCTATAACTTCCTCAACCAATTTTCACCAGTCTGATCGTGCGGAAAACAAGACTAGTATTTCCGTCACTCCCTATAACTGCCCCATCTGGGGAACCTGTACGGAACTCCCTATCTTACGTTTTCACGTAGAGGGCATAATCGCTGATAATTCCGAATATTCATTGAGGATTGCCATCAATGGTCAAAAATATTACTTCGACAACATGGATGTGAAGTTCCAACTGCCTTGGACTTTCTCCAACGGCTCGCTGCTTGAATATTGGTTCGAGAATGAAGAAGGGTCTATCTTCGCCAAGAATCATTTCTATTATCGCCTGATGACACTTAACGAAGAAACAAGTTTGAAGCGCATTGAATTGCTCGGGCACCAGTGGCAGGGTCTGATCCCAACTTATGCACTGGCTTGGAATATTTTTCCACCGCTGGAAAGTTCTGACACCGGTTGGGAAATTCAATACGAAAATCTCTCCGATATCTCAACATCCAATGATTATGCTTTTCTGGCTGGTAAGTTAATCTGGAATGGTACTGTAAATGCAAATAACTGTTCGAACAGCGGGCTGGAAGCCAATGGAGCAGCCAACACTTGTGGAACAGATGCAGCGTATTCAGAAGTAGTGAACTGGCAAAATGCCCATGATGCAGAAATTCTTCGTGCCGCTAAAAGTACCCGTATTCCACCCAAACTGATCAAAGGGATCATCGCATTGGAGTCCCAATTCTGGTCGAACTGGGAAATCGAAGATGAATATGGGTTGGGAATGGTCACGGAAAATGGCGTGGATATGCTGCTCAAGTGGAATCAACCTTATTTTACCCAGAAATGTTCATCTTTGTATAACGACACTGTTTGCGCCGGTGGTTATTTTGGTTTGTATGATGTACAGATCCAGCATTTGATCGGCTATGTGCTGCAAGATATCGGAACTGACCAGGAATATACTCTGATTGCGGAAATTCTAAACGCTGCATCCATGCAAACTGCACAGGTGATCTACAACTATACACATCAAACAGCCTCTACAGTGGCAGATTTTGAAACCCTATGGCGCATCACTCTGGGCATATACAATGCTGGATGTGGTTGCATGGGTAAAGCCATTGAGAAAAGCTGGAAAGAGTCAAACAAAACTCTTACCTGGGAATCCATTTCCAGACATCTGGAAGGGGATTGCGCCAGTGCTAAGGATTATTTTGATAAGGTCATCCTGCTCAGCCATTAATTACTCTCGTAAAGGCATCTACACTCTCATCAAGACCAGTTAATGGACATTTCCTGTTTTTTTGTTATGTTTTTTGTGATTGAATTTTTCTTTTAGTATGCTATTATTTAAGGGCAATTTCTCTTGATCTCACCGAGCAAATACGTAATTGCGTTGCATCTACCCGGTTGACCAACACAAGAAAAATTGTTTTTATTTGCTAAGTAAAAAATTTAGGAGGGCACTATGAAGTTGGATAAATCTTTTATTCGCGTTTTTTTCATTCTATTTACATTTAGTTTATTATGCAGCAACGGAGTCGTTTATGCAGAAAGCACAAACGCTCAAGAGGGTGAACCAAACACCGTTCCCATTTTTCAGTTCATCGAACCCCAGCAAAACCTCACCATCCAGCAAGGTGAGGTTCTTTCCGTCTCTTGGCAAGATGATGATCCGGATGATGATGCGTTGGTCAGTCTGGCTTATGATACAGATGCTGACCCCACCAATGATGAAAATTTCAGCTGGATCGTGCAGAACCTCAGCGAGGACCTCGATGAGGAAGGTGATACCTTTGCATGGGATACCAGCGAAGTACCTGCCGGAACGTATTTTGTGTGGGCGGTCATCAATGATAGCGTAAATAACCCGGTCTATACGGTAGCTGCAATCACGATCACAGTGGAGACCATAGAAGCGCTGCCTGAAGAACCTGTCCCTGAACCGATCGGCATTCAAGAAGAGCCCACCCCCACCCCAGAAACAGCTTACAGCATCACCGAACAGGTAACCATGGCTGATGGCACAGTACTGGAAAAAACAATCATCAACGGTCCACCAGAAGCGCCGGCTGGTTATGAACGCCCGGTCGTATCTCTGCCAAGCATGGAGGATGATACTTTACAGGCTGCCACCCAGATGACTGCAATGGTCGTACCCGCATTCAGCTGGTCATTCGGCTGTTCCGCCACCTCAGCTGCCATGATCGCAGGATACTATGACCGCAATGGCTACTCCAACATGTACACCGGTCCTACCAATGGGGGTATGATGCCGCTGGATAACAAATCCTGGCCGACCTGGGTAGATAGCCATGGTGATACACGCAATCAGTGTCCTTTAAGCGCCACTCACATGGGTTTGGATGGCAGGACCACGCGCGGGCATGTGGATGACTACTGGGTCTACGTAAATCAACCTGGTCCTGATCCATGGGTCGCCTATGGTACTGAACACACATATAGCAGTTGCACCGGCGACTATATGCATACCAACCAGTGGGAACACAATTATGAGAATATTGATGGAGCAACTACTTTTTGGAGCTACAACAGTAATTCACAATTATCTTGTTCAGCAATGGAAGGATATTCGATTACTGATGATGGAACTTTAGGTTTACGTGACTTTTATTATTCAAGAGGATATTCCGTAACCGATTGTTACAATCAAAGAACGGACAATATGTATACGGGGGCTTTCTCATTCGACGATTACAAGGCGGAAATTGACGCCGGCTACCCTGTCATGATCCATGTGGAAGGGCACACCATGGTAGGTGTGGGCTATTATATCACTGACAACACCGTCATTTTGCATGATACCTGGGATTACACCAATCACACCATGACATGGGGAGGCAGTTATGTTGGTAGGCCTATGCGCAGTGTCAGCATCGTCCATCCTACCAAACCATCCACCTCCATGACACGCTTTGACTTCGATGGTGATGGCGACGCAGATGTGGGTATCTTCCGCCCTTCTAATAACCTATTCACCGTCAAAGATCAATTCTATCAGAAATATGGTACCGCTGGAGACATAGCCGTACCCGCCGATTACGATGGTGACGGAGATACTGATATCGCTATCTTCCGCCCTTCAAGCGGGTTGTGGGCTGTCAAGGATCAGTTCTATGCTTACTACGGCAAGAGCGGGGATATTCCCGTCCCCGCTGATTATGACGGCGATGGGAAAGCCGATCTGGCTATTTTCCGCCCTTCCAACCGCTTATGGGCTGTGAAGAATATTTATTACGTCAACTACGGCACAGCTGGTGACATCCCGGTCCCTGCCGATTATGATGGCGACGGTGATGCGGATATCGCCGTTTTCAGACCCTCCACCGGCTTGTGGGCAGTCAAAGATCAGTTCTACCAGGGCTTCGGTAAAAATGGGGATATTCCCATCCCCGCTGACTATGATGGCGATGGCGACGATGATCTGGCTATTTTCCGTCCTTCTACCCGTCTGTTTGCGGTTAGAAACCAGTTCTATCAAGGTTATGGCATCGCTGGCGATATCCCAGTTCCCGCGGATTATGACGGGGATGGCGATGCAGATGTTGCCATCTTCCGCCCCTCCAAGGGCTTATGGGCGGTCAAAGACCAGTTCTATGTGGGTTATGGAAAAAATGGTGATATTCCAATGCCAAAGACCGCTCTGTATTACTATTCGATGCATTAAACCTAATTGATCGTCTCAGTTCAAATGAATAGCGTGATCCCCTTTTAGAGGTCACGCTATTTTTCAATTCAAAAAAGGAATAACAGCTTGTTTCTTATAAGAGACGAGCATGTACTATATAATTAACCTCACAATCATACAGAGGAATTCACACTGCCCCTTTCTCTTGAATAAAATCAGTTTTCAAACTCATCATTGCTCCTGGCTAGAGAAAAGGGTTTGCTGCGGAGCGGTATTAGACGGAAAATTATTTACAACTGCTCTTTTTTGATAATAAGGAAACATCTTAACCAATAAACAAGATTAGAGAATATCTATAGTTAGTACCATGACATTAATTTCGATCATCATCCCAACGTGGAACAGTTTTGAAACCCTTCCGATTACTCTGGAAAGATTAGAGAAGCAAATCTTTCGGGACTTTGAGGTGATCATTGTCGATAATGGTTCGCTTTCTTTCAACCCCAAAAAGATTGAGGAGAATTGCCGGTCGTTTACCCCAACCATCGTTCACTTTGAAGAAAATCGAGGTTTTGCATCAGCCTGCAATTATGGGGTTCAACTTGCGGAAGGGGAATGGCTCGCTTTTTTGAATGCCGATGCTTTCCCGGAAAAAGATTGGTTGGATCAATTTCATAAAACCTACACGCAGTTCCCACAAGCAGCTGCTTTGGGGTCATTGATTACACAATATCATCATCCTGACCTAATCGATGGAACGGGAGATATTTACAATTTCAGCGGCAATGCCTGGAAACGCGGGTATGGTTACCCGATTAATACCGCCCCTACCCAACCAGAACGTATTTTTTCACCCAACGCCGCTGCAGCTTTTTACAAACGGGAGATATTCTTGCGGGTGGGTGGTTTCGATGAGGATTTCTTTAGCTATTTTGAAGATGTGGATCTGGGTTTCCGTATCAACCTGGCGGGTGGGCAATGCATCTTTCTTCCATCCGCTCATGTAGAGCATGTCGGTTCAGCCAGTACCGGGCAGGATAGTGATTTTGCCGTGTATCACCACCACCGCAACTCTGATTGGACATTCCTGAAAAACATGCCGGGAATACTCTTCTTCCTCTACCTCCCCATTCGCATATTGGCAAATCTGGTTTTCTTCCTGAAATACCTTCTACATGGACGCGGCAAGATCGTGCTCAAGGCAAAATGGGATGCATTAACAAAAATAGGGAGCATGATAAAAAAGAGGAGGAACATTCAAAAATCGCGGGTCGTTTCCATCGGAGAGACCAATCGTCTTTTCAATAAACAGTTGTTCGCTCCTTTTCTACTTGGATTGAGGTTGAGGAAATATAATAAAACCCTGCAGAAAGATATAATGCCATAAGCGCACCATGAATAAAACGTTATTGGATATCGTAATCATCAATTGGAACTCAGCCGATCTGTTGCAGAATTGTGTCGCTTCCATCCGGACATCCTCTATTGCACTGCCGGGAGAATTAATCGTGGTGGATAACGGCAAAAAAGAGCAAAAAGTGGATGATCTGGCTAACCAGTATTCTTTCACGCTGCTCCGTCCTGAGAAGAACCTTGGTTTTGGCAGGGGATGCAATCAAGGAGCAGCGCTGGGGAAAGCAGATTTCATCCTTTTCTTGAATCCAGATATTCTTCTTTTTCCTGATACACTGCAGAATTTAACCACCTTTCTTTCATCAGACAACCTGCCAGCCGATGTGGGAATTATGGGAGTCCAGTTGATCGGACGTGACGGGAATATTCAGAAGAATGTGGCGCGCTTTCCCCAATGCAAGCACTTATACCCGCGTATGCTGGCTCTGGATCGTCTATTTCCCAAAGCATTTCCACCTCATTATGTAAAAACAATAGATTATGGAAAAACGCAGATCGTTGACCAAGTCCCTGGCGCTTTTTTCCTGATAAGACGGATTGTATTTTCCGAGCTACACGGTTTTGACGAACGCTTTTTTATGTACTATGAAGATGTGGATCTCAGCTATCGTGCCTTCCAACAGGATTGGAAAACGATCTATCTTTCTGAGATCAGCGTTATGCACGCTGGTGGCGGAGCGACGGACCGCATCCAAGGGAAACGTCTTTTTTATTTGCTGCGCAGCCGTGCCATGTACGTTAGAAAACACTTCGGTCTATGCAATGCTATCCTGGTGATACTGGCAACACTATGTCTGGAGTTTCTGGCACGTATTATAAGAGCCCTCTTCCATCTTTCACCCAAGGAAATATGGATAACGATTAGTGCCCATGCCCTCTTCTTTATCAACATTCCGGCGATTGTGAGGAATAAATGACAGGCAAACGTCTCCTAATCCTACCGCGTTACACAGAAAAAGGTCCAAGCAGCCGGGTGAGAATGTTTCAATATTTACCTTATTTGCAAAAAGAGGGATATGAAATAAGCATTCACCCATTCTTTTCAGATGCCTACATTACTGCGCTTTATAGCCATCATGCCATCAATACCTTTTCAGTTTTGAGTTCTTATATTAAACGTATCAATCATTTATTGTGGAAAAAAGATTTCGACCTGATCTGGATACAGCAAGAGTTTTTTCCATGGATCATTCCAGGGATCGAAAGGCTATTTTATAAAAAAAACATTCCCATGATCGTGGATTACGATGATGCTGTCTTCCACCGTTACGATATGCATCACAATCCAGTTGTAAGAGCTCTTTTTTCCTCAAAGATAGACCGTGTCATGCAAACGGCAGCTGGCTTGACGGTTGGAAATGCATACCTCGCTGAGCATGCCCGCCAGGCTGGTGCATCCTCCATTCAAATTCTCCCCAGCGTGGTAGATACCGATCATTATTCCATCGCTTTTGATAAGGTGCAATCAGAATTTGTTATCGGCTGGATCGGTACTCCGAAAACCGTACACTTTCTAGAAATAATCAAACCTGCTTTGAAAGCAATACTAGATAAACATA
>DMDF01000136.1 GCA_003446605.1 Anaerolineaceae bacterium | reverse complement strand
AAACGCTATTTTATGACCATTCCAGAAGCAGTTTACCTTGTGTTACAAACTGCTGGCTTAGGAAAAGGTGGAGAGACATTTATCCTCAACATGGGAGAGCAGGTACGTATCGTTGATCTGGCTGAAGATCTGATCCGCCTTTCTGGGTTGGAACCCGGGCGCGATATTGAAATTTCCTTTACAGGGGTGCGGGAGGGAGAAAAATTAAGCGAAGATTTATGGAACTATGGACGAGAATTTCACGAAACAGCCCATCCCGATGTTTTCTATGAAGAAGGACAGGATCAGCTTGCCGGTAAAGCTCTGCAGGATGCGGTTAATAAATTGCTTGAACTGGCTCATGATGGGAAAACAGACGAGATTCTTACCATGCTGGAGCAGATCATCCCGGGAGCATCGGTCCGCAATTCGCAATCTATTAATATCACGGCGATTGACTCATGAGTTTTATAAATGAAATAGAGTGGCAGGAATATATCCAGCAACACCCTGAAGCCCATATTTTACAAACAGCACAGTGGGGGATGTTGAAATCTGAATTTGGATGGGAGCCTCATTGTTTCAGGAATGAGACCAGCGCTGCATTGATCCTGTTGAAACGAATCTTCCTGGGATACAGTATTGCATATATTCCCAAAGGTCCGATTGGATACAATTGGAATTCCATGTGGTCTGAATTAGATGATTTTTGCCGGAAAAAGCGCTGTGTGTTTCTCAAAGTCGAACCAGACCTGTGGGAAGAAGAATGGGATTTTGCTCAAGAGAACCTGGCTGGATTCAAAGCCAGCGCTCATAACATCCAGCCAAGACAGACTATCCTCATCCCTCTGGGTGGGAATGAGGAGGAGTGGCTGGCTGGGATGAAACAAAAAACACGCTACAATATCAGGCTGGCAGAGAAAAAAGAGGTTGAGATCGTTGTAGATGATAGAGTGGATATCTTCAATGAGCTCATGCATGCTACCGGGCAGCGTGATGATTTCGAAATTCATGCGGATGCATACTATCAACGTGCGTATGACCTTTTTTCTCCACAAGGAATGTGTGCGCTCTTTACTGCCTACTACGATCAAAAACCATTAGCAGGGTTGATGGCTTTTAAGCAAGGGAAGCGAGCCTGGTATTTATACGGGGCTTCAAACGAGGTGGAACGCAACCGTATGCCCACCTATTTATTGCAATGGAAAGCAATGCAGTGGGCAAAAGAACATGGTTGTGAAAAATACGATCTGTGGGGCATCCCAGATGCGCCTCTGCATGACCTGGAGGAGAATTTCACCAAGCGCAGTGATGGATTATGGGGAGTATATCGCTTCAAGCGCGGTTTTGGCGGTGAGCTCAAACGTTCTGCAGGCGCATGGGACCGTGTTTATGATTATCCGGTGTATGCTGCCTATCTGGCATATACCCATAAGAGAAAACTATCATGAGTACTTATTGCCTGTTATGCGGAGAAAAACTGCAACCGATTGAACTGGAAGGGCGAACTCGATTAGCCTGTTCCCGTTGCGGATGGATTTATTACCCGCAGTTGAAGGTCTCTGCGGGTGTGCTTCTTGAAGAAAATGAGCATCTGCTTTTAGTGCAACGTGCCATTGAACCCTGGAAAGGATTGTGGTATCTACCTGCCGGTTACCTGGAAGTGGATGAAGATCCTATTACAGGCGCTCAACGTGAAACGAGGGAAGAGACAGGGCTGCAGGTATCCGTTACCGGGTTACGCAGTGTTGGAATGTATCAGGATGACCCGCGCGGAAATGGAATTTTGATCCTTTACAATGCCATTCGCACCTCCGGGGAGCTTACTAAAGGCAGTGAATCTCTTGATATGGGTTTTTTCAGCAAGGATGAGATTAAGCACCTGCCTCTGGCAGGCGCCAGTCATATGCAAGCGATCAGACAGTGGATCAAAGAGAAAGAGGAAGGTATTTCGTTTGGATAACAAAAGCTGGAATGAGATTGTGCGTATGTTCCCACAGCCTCATTTTCTTCAAACCTGGGAATGGGGTGAAATAAAACAAAAATACGGGTGGGAAAAAGACTTTAAGGTATGGCACGATGGTGACGGCAACGTCATTGCGGCTGCTATGATTCTAATGCGATCTGCACGATTTTTAAAGGGATTGGTAAACCTTCGAATATTGTATATCCCGCGCGGTCCTTTGTTCGTGAATATGGAAGCAAGCACGCGAAAAGTGGTGCTGGATGATCTGCAAGAATATGCGCGCACAAAGAAGGCAGTATTCATCAAAATGGATCCTGAAATCATCATATATGAGGGAATGCCCGGCGAGGCTGATGAGGGAACCAATCAGGCGGGGATTGCTTTTCAAGAAGATCTGAAAAAGAGGAAATGGTTTTTTTCAAGTGACCAGATCCAATTTCGCAATACGGTTGTGATCAACCTCGAGCCGCCAGAAGAAGACTTGCTGGCAGCCATGAAACAAAAAACGCGCTATAACATCCGTCTGGCAGAACGAAGAGGTGTGAGCATTCGCCAGGCACACCCCGCGGATTTCTCATTGCTGTATGACATGTATCTGGAAACCTCATTAAGAGATGGATTCATCATCAGAGAGCGCGAGTATTATCTGGATGTGTGGGAGCTTTTTACTTCTCATGCAATGGCGCAAGCCTTCATCGCGGAAGCAGAAGGCGAAGCGGTAGCGGGTCTTTTCCTTTTCTTTGTGGGAAAACAAGCCTGGTATTTTTACGGCATGTCCACTGACCGGTATAAAGAAAAAATGCCCAACTATCTGCTGCAGTGGGAAGCAATGCGATTTGCGAAAAACAGAGGTGTTATCTCTTATGATTTATGGGGAGCACCGGATGCGTTTGAACCATCTGACCGCTTGTGGGGAGTCTTCCGGTTCAAGCAGGGTCTGGGTGGAACCGTGCAGCGTACGATCGGAGCGTGGGATTACTCCCCTCGAAAATTCTTGTATTTTCTTTACCAGCAGGTACTGCCTAAAATATTAGGGTTTACAAGAAAACAGCGTCGAAAGGCTATGTCTGGCGAAATGAGTTAGGATTGATGGTCGATGGATCTTGATATTCGGGCTGGTGTAACTGCGATTGTTGTGGTGTTGATATTTTTAGCGCTATTAATCTTCATTCGTGCATTCACCCAGTTTAAAGAAGCTCGGAATTTGCGCTACTTTGCTAAACGCAAGGAAAAACAACGCTCAGCATTTTCAGTTCTCCTATTCGCTATCGCTATCCTGGTAGTTGCACTGCTCTTCAATTCCAAAGCGGAACCGGTTATCTATCGAGTTTATATTCCCTCACCAACACTAACTCTTACTCCGACTAACACACTCACTCCCACCATTACAATAACCCCTACAGCGACTACTATCCCAAGTGCTACGCCAGTGCCTCTGTTTACACCGACTCCATTCCTTTCAGTCATCATCAGCAGCCAGTTCACTTCTGAGACCACACCCAATCCGGATGCGCTTTTCAGTCCATTGGTATTTTCCAAGAATCTGGATGAGAATTACCAACCAATTGAATCAGGTGAGGAATTTGGTTTACCTGTGGATGTGATGTATGCGGCGTTTTCGTATGACGGTATGCTGCGGGGAGTTCAATGGACTGCCTTGTGGTTCAGAGAAGGTGAGTTGATCTGTATGGAAACATTACCCTGGAATGGCGGTTCAGGTGGCTATGGATACAGTGAATGCCAGCAGGACGCCGATAAATGGCAGCCGGGTAATTATTCAGTTCAGATCTTTGTAGGTGAGACCTGGAAACAAACCGGCACTTTTCGCATAGTTGGAAACAGCGGGATCGAAACCCCACAACCGTGATCGTTTACACTACCTGTGAAAAAACTTTC
>DMDF01000102.1 GCA_003446605.1 Anaerolineaceae bacterium | reverse complement strand
CCAAGGATTGGAAAGAGTTTTGCGAGCAGATTAATTTCTCCCGCGATTCCATCTCCCTCAAACTGCAACAGTTGGACTCTTATCTGGATGCCGTTGATGAAACCGGGGGGGAATGGAGAAAAGTCAGCGGGTTGGAGTAAATATGAATAGCTATCCACATTTCTTTCCACATACCTGTGTATAACTCATGGAAAACTGTGGATAATTGACGAAATTTGTGGATATCTTCGAAAAAAATTTCTATTTAGTTTTTACATAATGTTCATAAGATGAGGATACATTGATAATTATCTGTGTAAAATTGACTGCGTAAATACAGGAATCTGAAAAATATCGCTATGTATCCCTATCTTGTGCACAGGAACCTTTAATCAATTTTTAACTGCGATACCTAGATATGGGAATTTAATTTTTATTTTCCTATATATGGACTTTTTTTTTATTTATCCACTTATCCACAAGCCCTACTATTAATACTATTTAAATTAATAAATAAATACATATATATATATAAATATAGATAAACATTTTATAAAAAAACTATAAAGCATGCTTGTATAACCGATTTCTTTTTTGTACAATGCTTTTACTCATTTTAAAAGAATTGCTCCCTAAAAATAGGGATAGAAATTTCGGACAATCTTCTGAAAGGAAGGGAAACCATGGATGTAATCAAGGTAAAAGCTGTTTCCCGCACAGCAGCAGTCGCTGGAGCAATCGCGGGAGTGATTCGAGAGCACAAGCATGCTGAAGTGCAGGCAATTGGCGCCGGAGCAGTGAACCAATCGATCAAAGCCCTCATCCTGGCAAAGAATTTTCTTGACCAAGATGGCATCACGATTGTATTTATCCCGGAATTTGTAAACGTGGAAATTGATGGCAAAATCAGAACTGCTATCAAATTTATTGTTGAACCGCGCTAATAGATGAACAAGAAAGAATGATATTCTTTATAACTAATTAGTATTCATTGGGGGAAAAGATAACCTCGTCTTTCCCTGATATCTTTTCTTGTATCTTTTCAAGGATGAGATCCATATGTCGCGAATGGTTGACAAAATCCAGATTGTCAGCTGGAACTGTCAAAACCGGGCAAAGGGTGAAGTTCTGTATCCACGTCTCATAGGCATCATTCAATTGTTGTAGATAATCAGTGCTGATATTCTTTTCGTAATCGCGATCACGACGCTGAATGCGATCCAGTAATGTTGGTATGGAAGCCTTCAAATAGACGATCAGATCAGGAGTGGGAAGAAAGCGCAATAATGTATGATAGATGGTCTCGTAGGTTTCATAATCTCTCTGGCTCATCAAGCCCTGTAAGTAGAGATTGCGAGCAAAAACCTCAGCATCCTCGTACAAGCTGCGATCAAGAATTACCGAATTAGGACATTCAAGCAGATCTCCATATACTTTAAGCCGGTTGGAGAGAAAGTAGGTTTGCGAATGGAAACTCCATGTGCGCATATCGGCATAAAAATCAGAGAGATAGGGGTTATTGGCAACCGGTTCAAAGAAAGGCTCCCATTCCAGGCGCTGGCTAAGTAAGCGCACCAGGGAGGACTTCCCTACGCCGATATTTCCTGCGATGTTAATAAATTTTCTCATGGCTGATGTAATTATAGAATGGATTAAATAAAAAAAGAGCCGTAACTGTGTACTGCAGCTCTTTTTTTTTAAGCTTAAGAATTGACTAGTCTTCTTTGATTATGGCGTCAACAGGGCAAACCTCAACACAGGCACCATCATCAATGCATTTCGTCGGGTCAATTTCGAAATGCTCCTCACCCATAGAAATTGCGTCTTGTGGGCATTCTGCTTCGCAAGAACCGCAAACAATGCATTCATCAGTAATTACGTGCGTCATCTTACCGATCCTTTCAGGCTGTATTTTGTACGTTCTAGTTTCTTAGGATAGCACCTTAATTTTTCTTTGTCAACAAAACGAAGTCCTCAAAACGAAGTCCTCCTGTTAATATCTGAAAAACATATTTTCTGGCATTATTCCTCTATCAGTTTGATCTGCTGGCGGAACCATATGGCTGTGTGGGGCTGATATCGGCGAACGATTAAAACAGAGCAGGATACTTCTTCTACCAATACGTCGTTTAATTTACCGAATATATAATCGGGGGAATAGACCTCTTCCGCAGCGCCAATGATCATCAGGTCATATTGTTTTTTCTCGGTTTCCCCCACGATTCCATCGAGTACATTGTTGGATAAAATGGTGCGCATTTCCATATATGGAGGAATTGAACCTATTTCGCTTTCAGCAATTTCCTGCATCTGAGACAGTTCATCTTCCTGGGTCTCCTTACTGGCTTTTTGGGGCAAAATTCGGATGGCGGTTACGTTTACATTTTGCTGGAAAGCGATATCGGACGCCAACTTTAATGCTAACCGTGCATTTGGACCGTTGCCGATGGGAACGAGAATATTTTGCAATCCATTCAAGCCATGATCGCGCAGAACACCCACATTCTTGTGTGCCATGATAAGGACTTCTTTGATGATATTATGAGGAACTTTGATTTTTGTATCGGTTGAAGGCCATCCAAAAAGAACCAGCTGAACCGGATTGGATGATTTCAATTCGTTAAAAATACCTGTTTCTACATTAGGAGCGATTTTATGTTTTGTATAAATAGGTACGTTCCTCGCCTGGGCAATCTCCGCCGTTTTTTTCAAAAGATCATTTTGAAAGGCGTTTTTCTGAGAGATCAGGGTGCTCATGTTTTCCTGTGAAACTCCTCTGGCGGCTTTGATCACGTTGAACAAACAAATACTGGTGTCTTCCTGATGTTCAGCAATTCTTGAAGCAATCTTGACCAAACCGATCGCAGTTTTAGGATTGACCGTTACCACTAAGATACGACCTCCCCCAACCTCTTCCTCTATCCTGGTACGGTTTTCTTTCCTTTTATTGAAAGCTTTTGAGATGAAATAAATAACAGAAAGAGACAAAAGCACTATTCCCAAGAATTTCAAAGCTGTTTTACTCGCAAAAGCAATGATTAAAATGCCTGATGCTGCTGCAATGTAGGCAGTTAATGGGAAGAAGGGTGCTTTAAAGGGACGCTCAATATTTGGATACATTTTTCTCAGTCTGAACATTGCCAGTGTCGCCCAGAAAAGGACGAACATGTATCCCGCGCTTGAAATATAACTTAATAGATCTACAACTTGAAATAGCGATACAAGACAGCTTATTATTACAATAACCACAATGGCTACATATGGTGTGCGCCAATGGCTCAACCTGGAGAAGATACGTGGCCAAACCCCATCACGGCTCAAGGTGAAAACCTCTCGTGTTGCTGAGAGCATGGCGGAATTAACGGAGGTGAGCGTAGCGACAATCCCTGCCAGCCCCATTACCTGCACCCCACCCCCTGACCAAAAATGGCGCGCCGCGTCTGTTAATGCAGTTTCGGAGCCCGCCAGTGAGGAATAGGGGATTGTCCCGATGGTCACATAAGAGACCAGCGTGTAAATAAGGGTGGTAACTCCCAGACTGATCAGGATTCCTAGGGGAATGTTGCGACGTGGATTGGTGATCTCTTCTGCATCGTCCGCGATCACTTCAAAACCTACGTAGGCGTTATACACCAGCGCGATGGTCATCAGCATACGGGTGAGGTTTGCCCATAGGGACTGGTTTTCAAACAACACCCTTCCGGATTGAAAGGTCTCTTGATTGAACCCGTCCGGTTGGGTTAAACCACGGATGATGAAGATTGCAAAGACAACCAGCAAGAACCCGCCCAGTACGATCTGCATATTTCCTGCTTGCTTTACCCCGCGCACATGCATGACACCCACGATGATGAGTATCCCGAGTGCGACAGGGATGATGGGGAGACCAGGGATGAAAACCTGCGCGGAATAGGCAAATCCAATGGCGGAAAGGGCAGCATAAAAAGCGCTGGAAAGAGCATCCAGCGAGCCTACCAGGAACATGATCAATCCTTTTCCAAAAGCTTCTCCTACGTAGGTCATGGCGCCGCCCGTTACCGGGTAGGTGGTTGCCAATTCGCAGTAATTAAGAGCGATACTTAATGTAAGAACCCCTCCGATCACTAGTGCCAACACGGCATCCGGTCCGGCGATCCCGGCAGCATGCCCGGTCAATACAAAAATTTCTGCTGCGATTGTTCCGGCGGTGCCCAGCATGATGACCTGCAACAGATTCAGCTGGCGTTTTAATTTCCTTTTAGTCATACTATGCTCACAGTCCTTAACTAGTCAAAGTATCCTGACGTCTTCTTTTGTAATGGTTTTGGGGGAAATTGAATTTGATTTTTCTATAATTGCGACCAGTCTACATATCACAATCAATCAGAGAGCAATTATATACCCGATGCCGGGTGAATAAAAAAGGAAAAATGTCTTTAAAAAGATATTTCTTTCAAGGTACTCAAAAGGTCAAACCATTTATCCCATTATGGTGATTGAACCGTAGTGCCTCATTAGAAAAG
>DMDF01000014.1 GCA_003446605.1 Anaerolineaceae bacterium | reverse complement strand
TAAGATGAGCCTTTTTGCGACTATTAAAAAAGATATCCAAGCAGCCATGCAGCGCGACCCAGCGGCACGCAATGCAATCGAGATCGTGCTGTGTTACGCGGGTTTACATGCTATCTGGAATCATCGTATCAACCATTGGCTGTGGAACCACAGGTTGAAATTGCTGGCGCGTTGGTTTGCTCAGATCAGTCGTTTCTTTACCGGTATTGAGATCCACCCGGGCGCAAGGATAGGAGAAGGTTTTTTCATTGACCACGGAATGGGTGTTGTGATTGGTGAAACCTCGATCATAGGAAAAAACGTGACTATTTTTCACGGTGTCACATTGGGAGGAGTCAGCGCTGAAAAAGGAAAACGCCATCCGACCATCGAAGATGAGGTTGTAATTGGTGCAGGTGCCAAGATACTGGGCAATATCACAATTGGCAGCTGCAGTCGGATCGGAGCCAATGCAGTGGTCGTCAAAGACGTCCCGTGTGATTCAGTTGTGGTCGGTGTACCCGGGCACATCGTTCATAAACAACATGTTAAAACACATGAACCTGATCTGGCGCATAACCAGCTGCCCGATATGGTTAGCCAGCAGCTCTTGAATATCACAAAAAACCTTGAGATGCTTGAGAAAAAACTGGAACCCGTGCTGCAAGAATATGAGAAGAAAGCATGAATCATTCCTTCTTCCGCAACATACTAAATACAAGAAATGCAAGCCCTGCTCCACACACTACGATCAGAGCAATCCCAAAAATTTCGTCGTTTCCGAATGAGGTAAGATTGTTGTCTTTCCCTGTTTGATCCATCTGCGTTGACAAGGCTTGCGGCGTTTGAGGAGGAATGGGAGTTCGAGTAGGGGGCATGAGGGTAATGGTAGGTGAGGGCGATGGGGTCGGGGTATAAGCAGCACGGATATAAAGCTGCTGCCTCTCATAGATGACCTCATTCGCAGAAAGGTTGTTCAACACTCTGATCTGATCGACTGTAACACCATAGGCAAGGGCGATACTCCACAAAGCCTGCCCTTTGACCACGGTATGGATAACGGAACCATTTACCTGGGGGGTTGCCACATCGACAGGCACGACCTCCGGGGTCTCCGTGCCAGCAAGGTTATCCGGTCCGCCAGGAGAGGAAGCATAATCCACCGCGATATTCACCACATAGTAGGTCATGTCATCAACCTGTGTGACACCCGCACCGATATTCACCGCATAGGATTGCAACAAAATGGCGCTGTTATCTTCATCGCCCCAGATCGATTCCAACAGAACATCCATACTTGTGCTGGAAGCTGCAAAAGCCCATACTTCCTGAACCTGCACACCTGTGATAACCGGATAGCCAGCTTCTTGAGCTCGGGCAGTTGCATCACTTCCACCTGCCCCAATATGACCTTCCCTTTCACCTGGAGGCTCATCCCCATAAGTTGCAGCCAGATAAGCAGCCTGATTTTGCGCTGCTGCCATTAAAGAGACACTGGTAGCAAGTTCATCTAATTCGTTTTTGGTTCTTAACGCATTAATGGCAGCCACCACATCATAAGCGCTGGCAGAAGCAGCGTAAGCTTGCGCAACAGGAAAAAGCAAACGAATAGTGAAAGCAACAACGAGAAACAAGCGGCGTTTTTGTGTTTTCATGATAGGCATTATACACAACCTTTCTGACAGTTTTATGATCGGCGTTGCCCCATCAATACCAGTGCAAAACCGAGCACAGCAATAAGCAGAATACCAGGTAGAACCCAAGCCCCTCCCTCGGCAGCTGGGTCAGGTTGTGCCTCATCTGGGGAAGCCGTCGTTATCATGTCCGTCGTGCTCTCCTTCTGGGAAGTGGAGATATCCGTTATTAAGGGGGCTTGGGTCACAGGAGGAACCGCACTGGGCGTGGGAACCAGCATGACCAAAAGCCGCTGCCCGACATAGATCATACTTTCGGAGGTGAGTCCATTATATGTGCGAATTTGGTCGATCGTAACGCCATAAGTCGTTGCAATACTCCACAGAGTTTGACCTTGCAGAACCTGATGATACACCCTGCCCTGGTCATCTGGTTCAGCGATCAGAACGGGGGCAATATATTGAGAAATAGAAATATCCCCATCAACAAGCCCAGGGTAAGCATCGGTGGTCGGCTGCACGGTCAATCCTGCATCCCCCCAAAACGCAGCAACATTCAGTACGTACACCACTGAATCATCCTGCATAGCCACACCCGCGCCAACGTGTTGCCCCATCCAATGCAGCATGGTATGGGTATGTTGTGAGTCACCCCAGGCGGAGTGGATGAGAGTATCCAGGTCTGCATCCACCGGAAGCACAGCCCAATTCTCGTTAATATCCAATCCCGGTACCTGCGGGTAACCCAATGCCGCAGCGCGTGCATCTGCGTCCGTTCCACCCACACCCACATGCCCACTCATGCTGCCTTCCTGAAAAGCTAGATATTCGGCATGCATCTGTGCTGAAAGCATCAACAGGGGATCAACGACCAAGTTCGGTAGCCCATTGACAGCGCGATACGCGTTGACAGCATCCACGAGGTCATATCCGGTGAAAATTTGCAGCGGGGCTGCCTGCACAGATTCAACCACCGTGAAGCTAGAAACTATCACGAACAGTAAGATGATCTGTCTTTTTTTCATTCAGGATCAAATTGTGTTATTTAAAATCCCATTTTTGGAAATGTTCCAAACAATCATACGCAGTGAGATCCAACGAAATGGGCGTAATGGATACATAACCTGCACTCAACACCCCAAAATCAGTTCCCTCCTCAAGCACACCGGTCGGCACATCGCCACCAATCCAGTAATAAGGGCGACCACGCGGGTCTTCTCGACGAATTAATTCATCATGGTACACACGCAACCCCTGGCGGGTTACACGAAACCCTTTCAACTGGTCAAAGGGCAGGTAGGGTACATTCACATTCAACAAAACATTAGACGGCATATTGTTTTCAAGCACCTTCTGGGCAACGATCCTGGCTACCTGTGCTGCGGAACCATAATCAAGCGGACCACTGTGGAACTCCGGGGCATCCAACGAGATGGCAATGCTGGGAATGTTGCTGATCGCCCCTTCCATGGCTGCGGTAACTGTACCCGAATAGGTTACATCGTGACCGACATTTGCGTTGGGATTGATACCGGATACCACAAAATCCACGGGTTCATCCAGCAAGCCCAAAATCGGAAGCGCCACACAATCCGATGGGGCGCCATCGGATGCAAATGCTTTTGAGCCATCTGCCAGCAATACTTCTTTCACACGAAGCGGGCGATTCATGGTTTTCACATGCCCTGAAGCAGACCAGTTTTTATCAGGGGCAACAACGGAAACTTTTCCGAGTTTCCGAATTTCTTGAGCCAGTGCTAAAAGACCTGGGGCTTGAACACCATCATCGTTGGTTACGATAAAATGCATTTTGATCCCTTCTCTCTTCCGACTTCTTATTATAAAGCTTGTTCTTGATATTCTACCGGAACGAAAACTATGATATACTACTGCCGTCGCCACAAAAGCGATAAATACACACGCTCTATGCTAGAGTTTGCGTGCTGAGAGATCAGTCATCTAATTAATAGAGCGGAGGAAAAACGCAAAGG
>DMDF01000020.1 GCA_003446605.1 Anaerolineaceae bacterium | reverse complement strand
TCTCAACCAGCAGCTGCAAGCGACTGGCTGACACGATGTTGCTGGCAATCTGCGTGGAATCCATTCGTTGCATCCCGGTGCGTATTTTCAATGCTGTGATTTGCTGGTCAGTTACGTCTTCAAAAGCCTTCTCTAATAGATTGATCCCATGCTCTGCATTGTATCGGCTCAACCGTTCCCGAAAATAGTATAATGTCCGGATCTCGAAATCACCATCTCCCAGACGGTCGTATCCTAATGCATAGCGCACCTGCAGATCATAACAAAACCTGGCATATATTTCTTCATCACTCAGCCCGAATCCTGCCTTAAGCGCCTCCAGTCCGATCAGCACATTGACAGGCACATTCGGACGTGAAGCTTTGTTGGAATATAATATGGCAAAGGGCTTCTCATCTATTCGGCAGAAGAACTCTTTGTAAAAGGTGTCTGCCCATGAGGCTTCTAGCCGTTTTCGTTGCTTTTCTGGTAACTCACTGGCTGCACTGATTATTGCTGGTTGTAGGTGTTGTGTATTTGGTTTAAACATGGACTCATTATATTAAAGTTTTCCGCTTTTGGGAATCCCTTTGATTATGCAACATCTTTTCTGTAAAATTGATCACAGATCCTCTCAAAAAATCTGTTAATCAGGATCCGTTTGCAAATACAATCTGCCAAATTCCCATTCTTCTCCAATCTCCATCAGAATAGCTGAAACTAATCGCAGACAAGAACTCTCATTCGGTAACACGCGTGCAACTCTGGTCCTGCGTTTGATTTCCTGGCTGACTTTCTCCAAGCAATTGGAGGTTCGAATTCTCTTCCAGTCCTTTCAGGAGGGTTTCCACTGAGCAGCTGGGAAAGCAAAGAAAGAGAAACCTTCAGGTAAATTGACCTCCATCCAATCAGCTAATCTGGGTGCGATCTTAGCATATTTTTCCACGGTTTCTGCCAGATACTCCTCAGCTTTCTCTCTGCTTGGTGCGCTGAAAATCATCCGAATATCCTCAGCAACTTGCTTCTGCATGGACTTGCGAGGCACATAGCTTTGTGCATTTTGCTGCAGATGAAACAAGCATCGCTGCCAAAGGATCCCGGTAAAAAAGCCTTTCCGTGCAGCTTTTAACCCAGCATGATCATCACTTACAATGAGCTGCACGCCGGATAAACCACGTGTGATCAGGCTTTCTAAAAAGGTTCGCCAGTGTTCTTCTGCTTCGTTTAGCGCAGCACTCTTCGAGTAGGGACAAAGAAACGCCCAAAATGGTGCGTTTTCCGTTCGCGAAGCACTCTTCGAGCTCTTTTGACCCCACTGGCCATCAAAATGGCTGCATCTCGCACATGACCAGCTTGTCGGACCTTCTCATAACGTGCATCTAGAAACAAATACAGTGTCTCACCTAGTGGACGGTTGCGCCAGGACTCGAGCTCTTCATCCAGCATCTTGGCTGCCCGGCTGACTTGCATATAACTGACAGATGAACCGCACAACCGCTCTGTTATCGCTGCCACATCTCTGGTGCTTACGCCCTGCACATACATTTCCGCCAGGGCTAACATCAAGGCCCGTTCACTACGAATCCCCTTTTCCAGGGCACTGGGATAAAAGTTCCCTTCTCGTACTTCCGGTATCGCAAAAGTCACTTTCCCAAATTTGGTATTGACGGTTTTGGGTTTGTAGCCATTGGCATATCCTCTGCGGTCTTTGCTTCGCTCATAGGGCTTAGCCGTTCAAATAGTTTTCTCGCTCGATCTGCATGGCCTCATTGATGAGCACCCGTATCAGATCTGGCAGCCCTTCAAATCCTTTGTCCGCCAGCTGTTCCAAATATTCATTTGATCGCGAAGCATGCCTTTGGCAATGTACAATTAGTGTCGTAGATCATGGTTTCACTCCTTTCATTTTGACCCGACATCTTGTGAAAGGATACCGTGATCTACATTTTTTATCTACTCCTAGTTCGAATTTACAGAAACAATGTTACACTAACTTCATGTGAAGAAGCTGAACGAATGTGTTGGCTTATTGACTTTGTTATACCAGATACAGGATTAACACGTATCCAACAAACACCTAACAATTATATCTCATTAAAAACGTGTCAACAAAAGCAGATTGAGAACAGAACCAAGTCTTTGTAAAAAATTTTAAAATAACTTAGGATCTGTAAATCCAAACTAAGAGCAGACAAGAATGGTTCATGCCGGGCTCCGCATGAGGCGCTATTCTATTAAACGCTGACTTCGAACTCTTGCGCTACTAGCCTGCTTGGGTGCATGAGGGGTCGACGTCAGTTAGTTGTACATTTCCCTTTCGCTCTTCTGCGTTCAGGCTTGGGGTATTAAAAATTAGTATGAAAGCCAAATAGATTTGGTTCAGGAGGGGATCAGCAAACTAAGCATTCCTGAGCTAATCTATCTTCCCAAAGAACAATTCAGCCCATAAGCTTCTTGACTGATACACAGCAGAAAAATTTTGTTTTCAGTGTTATGAAACCCTAGCCCCCTATAGTGCTAAGGTTAATATGATCATCATCTGAATAAATGATGATCCAATGTTGAAGAATTTCCTGTGGATTATTAAATCAACGCGCTAATGATGCTCTCAATGTTTGATAATCACACTCTGTAAACTTAAATACGTTTTGTTACACCCACGCAACAAGGCTAATATTTGGCGGACAGGGCACTATCCACATCTTCGTAAAACGTAAACACCCTTGTCAAGCGAGTTAATTCAAAAACGTACTTGGTCTTTTTATTCAACCCAACCAATTTAATCGAACCATTCTTTTCGTGCGTGGCTTTTAAACCAACAACAAGGGCGGAGAGGCCAGAGCTGTCAATAAAAGAAACTTCTGTCAAATCTAAAATTAGGTGAATGTATTGTTTAGCAACAAGTTGTTTGATTCTTTTCTTTAAATCATCCGCCGTCATTGCATTTAAACGACCCTCAACAGACAAAATAGCCGTAGCATCACCAAAATATTTTTCAGTTATCAGTAGCACCATTTTTCTGTTCCTCTTTTCGAATTCGACTATTAACGAATGCCTGAAACACCACTTGATAATTAATTATAATTTATAAATTCTGAAAAAGAAATTCTGGGGGGTCGGGTGACCAATTTTTGGGAGGTTTGTAGACCGCGGCACGAATGATGGCTGAAAGCATAATGAGATTATAGCTACCCCAAAAAATATTTACGAGGATACCAACCAGTTGTGAATTCCATCCGACAATATATGAATAAATGCCAAATATCATTCCGCCGGCAGTCAATACAGCAATGAGCACTTGCGGCCACACCAAAGGTAAAAAATTCCCGGTTTGTCGCTGTTTTGGTGTAACCGTAAATCCTAAACTTTTACCTGTAACCACACTGATGATCGCCTGAATCCAAACCGGAAACATCCCTAAGCTGTATTGTTCACCACGCCAGACCGATAAGCCCCACGCAACATAGCGGAAGATAAATTTATTCAGCAATAAGTAAGGTATTAATCGCCAGGCAAATTCAACAGACCAGGCTGAAACGGGTTGAACCATAGTAAACAAATAAATGATGGGCGAAAGTAAAAATATCAAGCTGAAAAAGCCACTGAAATAAGTATAGATTGTTGTAAAATATTGTAACCTTTGAGGTATGGTCAACCCATGTTTAAAAAGGGGATTACTTCGTACAAAGACTTGGATTGTGCCTTGTGCCCAACGCAATCGTTGAGATATTGCTGAACCCAAATCTTCAGGGGCTAAACCATACGCCAAAATCTCACGATGAAAGAGACTTTTCCAACCCAAAGCATGCAAACGCATTGATGTAGCCATATCTTCTGTAATACTGATTGTGGCCAATGGCTGGACGGGTATAGCTTCTTTGGTTCGGGACAAAGATAAAAATTCCATGACCTCTTGCGATACGCCAATCGATTCACCACCCTGGTCCTCTGATAGCAAAGCATCAACGATGGCAGTGGCGTCACCTTTTAACTCTTCCTGAACCACATCTGCACCTTCAATACCCATTGCGGCCAAATCATGCAGATTTTCCAAAATATTTTCGATATTTTGTTCTGTCAATGCTCGATTGGTTTCATCTACTGCTTGTTGAATGATACTGCTGACAACGCTTAAAGATTGGCCAGCCTCATATGCTTTATGCGCGATCATTATTTGTGCCCGTAAATTGTTTCTCAGCTTTTGATGTACCTTTGATATCCGTCCCAAAGGTCGTAATTCAACTTCTAATTGTTTGACTCCTAAAAACATGTCTTGTTCAATCTCTTTGACAAATTCTGTCAGCCCTAACTGCATCAATGCCTCGCGTCTCAATATGCCATTAGAACCACAGAAGAAAGCGGCATTCCAACCATCTTTCCCCTGTAAAATAGGGCCATAGAACAACGGCGCATCTGATCCAAATGGATCTCCGGGTGGAAGATTATAGAAATACTGCGGTGTTTGGACAAAAGCTAACTCTTCATCTTTAAAATAACCTATCGTACGTTGAATAATCTCTGGTTTGGGAATTTGGTCAGCATCTAAGATTAAAATAAATTCACCATCGGTTTGCATGAGCGCATTGTTGACATTGCCTGCCTTCGCATGGCGGGGCTTTTCATCCCAATCCTGACCACGAGAGACATAATTGCATCCCAATTCCTCAGCGATAACTTCCATTTCTGGACGTGCACCATCATCAAGAATATGGACTTTGATATGTGGCCAGTCAATACGAGTGGCAGCATCCGCTGTGAGCGCCACAAGTTCAACAGGCTCATTATAGGTGGTGATAAAAACATCTACTGTTTCATCACCAATTGGATCCTTCGGAGTACGACGTGGTTGTTTCCACATCATAAATACAAATAGCAGCACATCAATAAAACTGTAAGTCTCTGCTACCACCAATGGAATTGCAAACCACAATGCATTCATGTTCAGGCTGGATGTGTAACGCCAGATCAAATAAAATAATCCCAAAAAGACATTAACACATGCCAACACACGAAAGATTGTTAAATATAATGTATGGTCCCGTTCCTCATCTTGCGGGAGAAGCCATAAAGCAAGTTTATTCCAAAAATTATTAAATAAACTGGCGATTACATTTTTTTCCTGTGCTGTTTCAATGGAGTTTTCATTGGCGTGTGTAGATCGATGCCTCGAAAGTTTGTCTTGCGCACTTTTGAGAGCATTCAAAACAGTTTCATTATCTGGCGCAAGTGTTTCTGCTTTCTGCAGATATTGAATGCCAACTTCTGGTTTGAATAAACCCCCAAGCAAAAGCCACCCTTTATAATCCGCCGGGTTTTGGCTGATATGCTGACGCAAATACCAATAGGCACCAGGCCAGTTACCTTTTTGTAGAGCCAGACTTGCTTTGTAATATAATTGATGATTTTCCATCTTTGCTAGTCCTCAAATAGTGATCAAAAACAGACATATGGCTTTCCTCATTACCTTAATTCTATTACAAAAAACACATGATCATAAATTTTGAACCGCCATTTTGCTGGGAACAATGCTTGTCAGTCCATCAAGAGAAAAACCATTAGTTATGGTTGGTTCATCATGGTCAGTACGGTCATCATAACCATAGCTATTAAAAGTTTGCCTTTGTATTATTGGCGCTTCAGATGACTCTGCAAATACTGCCGGAATATGGCTTCCAAGCACACTAAGGATGTTCAAAACGAACAGAGTCCCTGACATTTTTATTGTCGGGGGCAAATTATTTTTCTCTAAATAATTTATTTAGACGCCAGTGGTTTCCACTTTCTTTATCGAATTCATAGAAAACCTCATCAAAAATCTGTTTCATGATAAAAATGCCATATCCGCTCTCATAAATATCTTCTGGATTGGGATCAGAAACAAGATCTAACTCAAAAGATTCACCTTGATCATAAAAGTCAAAAGCCATCCCCTCTGGTATCAGATGAATTTTTATTTGTACCATACCGGGTTTTGATTGGTAGGCATGTTTAAAGATATTTGTAAGGGCTTCCGAGCAAGCCAATTCAACCTCATTTGCGAAATCAATCGAGTAATTGTCCGCGTATTCATGTATAGTGGACAAAACTTGATCCAAAATTGCTATCTTCCCTGGAATTTCAAGTTCCATTGTGCGTGGAAGTGATTTCATCACTAGCAAGGTAATATCATCATCCTGTTCATGCCCTTCGCTAAATTGCTTTACCTGGTCAATAATTTTATTACTTATGGTTGAGGCTGATAGGTCGTAGTTGGTATTGATAATCTCAGTTAATTGTTCAAAACCAAATTGATCGTGTAAAGTATTGGTAGCTTCAGTAATCCCATCTGAATAAATGATCAACAAATCACCAGGGCGTAAATTACACTGCTTTTCTCGATAGGTTTCAGTAAATTCCACGCCCACTGGAAGACCAGTTGCTTGAAGCTGAACAATTTTCTTCTCGGCATATCGCCAAAGGAAGGCTTCACCATGTCCCGCACTAGCATAATTCACTTGATTGGTAGCTAAATCAACCTGCGCAATAAAAAGGGTGATAAATACTTCTGCTTGATCTAATTCTGAATAGAGCGTTTGATTTAATAATTCCAAAAGATCTTTTGGGGATTGTACAATATCTGACTCTGCTTGTAGCAGGGATATGGTTGAGAAAGCCAACAATGCTGCAGGAATGCCTTTCCCGGCTAAATCTCCTAAGACCAGTTGATAGGTGTTCGGATTAAGCGCTTTGACATCGTAAAAATCACCACTTAAGTAACGAGCGGGCATATTGACTGCATTAAAATCAAAGTTTTTAAACTCCAGGATCGTTCTTTCCATCAAGTTCGCTTGAATTTTAGCTGCCAGGTTTAATTCGTGTTGAAGTCGCTCCTTGGCTAACTTTAATTCATTTTCAATGCGTACTTGCTCACTAATATCTCTGAGTATCCCGGTAAAAAGTGTGTTGTCTGGCAGTTCAACGACGCTGAGCGATAATGACATCGGGAAGACTTCGCCATTCTTTCTTTTTCCTTCACGTTGCGTTATTCTGCTAACAACGTTAGATTTTTGTTTATGAAAATAAGCATCTATATATCCTTGATGCTTTTGGGAATCAGGGGCCGGCATGAGTAGATTAACATTTTTACCAATAGCTTCCCTTTCAGAGTAACCAAATATTCTTTCTGCGCCTCTATTAAAGGTTTGGATAATACCGCTCTCATTAATCACAATAATACCGTCATTTGCCGTAGAGAGAATAGCATTCAACTGTTTTTCACGTTCTTCAACCGCCAATTGGTTTTCTTTCAGCTGAGTGATGTCATGCCCGATCACGTACAACTGCTTACCTTTAGTATCGAAGGCAGCACTCCATAAAAACCATTTATGCCCACCCCCCTTGGTAATAAACCGGTTTTCAAAAAATTTCATCGTAGATCCCGTTTGGATTTTCTGAATAATACCTTCTGTTAAGCTGCGGTCTTCCGGATGGACTAAATCCATAAATGGCTTAGAAATCAATTCGTCCTTTGAAAAGCCCAGTGTTTTTGAAATAGCAGAATTTACTTTTGAAAAATAACCATCTGCGCCCACAATGCCGAATATATCGATCGATAAATCAAGAAATCGTTCAAGCTCTTGTTGAACAGCCTCTAGTGCCAAAATATTAGTTTGTAGTTGATCCCACTGGTATTCATTAGTCAAGCGAAGTTTCTCAACTGTGAATAAAGAATTAATCCGTAGAAAATTGAAAAGTGTTGATAATAAGCTGACAGTAAAAAGGGCAATGCTAAAATGGACAATGCCATCACTGTTTGGAAGAGAGAGGGTAATAATGACCCAACCTGTAATTATTATCACTAAAGAAATGAAATACCATCGCCTGGACAGGATGAAATAACCGGCCCCAAAAATCGCCAACATCAGGTTCGTGGTCTGGATAATGTCTTTTGATAAGTAAAGGTGCAGCAGGCTGTTCGATAATGATAAAACTAAAATAAATACACCAATCGGATAGGTCCATCTTTCAGAAAAATGCATCCGTTGAACAAGAAAGGATAAACCGAAATAAATAAGCGCAGTGGCTCCTGCGAAACCCGTCATTATCAACCTCATATTTTCGGGAAGTAATAATGAATGGATGATCATGAAAAACAAAAACAAACCACTCAGTGCCAAGGAAACCGGCCTGATACTGTTCCAAACAGTTTTTGTGATTGCTAACTTAGCAGCATCTTGAACATCAAATTCAATATCTTCCTTATCCCGAAGCATTCTATCATTCATCAAATTTGATCCTAAAACTTATTTTTATAATAATCATTTGAAATCCAAAGCTAAGGGTTCGTCAAAGAATACAAATAATTTTCTTTTCTGCGGAATTGATTTTAATAATTATATCAGGAAAAATATGGTTAGTGTCTTGTCAAGTGGTGTAAATTGCGTTTTGTGCTTCCA
>DMDF01000106.1 GCA_003446605.1 Anaerolineaceae bacterium | reverse complement strand
ATTTCTATAATTTCACGGATACTGCGCGTGGGCAGTTCTTCTTTTAAGGCAAAGGCTTTTTTTAATACTTCCTCCGAAATGGCCCGTACCTTTCCCCGGTCTTTGCGTTTGCATTGCATTAATGCGGCGAAGCCTCCTTCCCGGTACCACTGAAGATATTGCCGCAGGGTTCTTTCACTTACGGTGGCCCGGCTGCTATGGGGAATATCGTATGTTTTGGAAAGTATTTGTTTCCGTAGGACAGACTTTTCCCCGGGTGACAAGCTGTCATCCAATAAAGGGTGGATCAGCCCATAGCGGAACAAGGCGCGTTCCAGGTTTTGGTCGTCATGCATACTTTCTTCCTCCTTGTCGGGTGGATTTTGGAATAGAAACATTTTACTCCGGCAGCAAGGAGGCTGTGGTTTAAAACTATGGGAAATTTCAGCGGCTTTGGCTGTGAGAAATTCATAAAAAGATGTGGGACTCGAGCAGATCTAAAATCCGGTTGAGATAGCGGTAGGGAAAAGTGGCAATATTGGTTATCGGGGAGCGCACCCAGGTTCCCAGGGCACGCGTATAAAGGTTTGTCCACTGCAACAGTACCGCTGATTTTCTCGAATACTCCTTGTTACGGACGGTAGGCGGCACCGTTTGAGCTTCTTGGGCCAATTCTTCCACAGTATCTTTTGGGGAAATTATTTGTTGCAGATCGGCCAGCAGAAGGGGTTCCACTTTCTGCTTCTTGACCTCCACTATTCGTACCCAATAATACATTACGGTATGGGATACCGGAACCTGGGGGAATAGGTGGTTCTGGAGTTTCCGTAAGCTGCACTCTGTTCCATGGGAGTAGGTATATTGAAGTACGAAGGCTTGGCGTTCGAAGGTGTCATACTGGTGACGGGATGCTAGAAATTCCGGCTTTAACGCATGTGTCACGTTACACTGTTTGCATTTGTACCGGAGTATGACGATTTCGGTTCGCAGGGCATTGGATTTGTATTGTACTTTGTAGCAGGCGTGATAGACCATCTGCGAACCGCAGGTGTTGCAGTAGATCACTATTTGTTCCGTAAATATGTTTTGCATATAGGTCTTGACATCACAGTTAAAATTGTATACTCTCAAGTTGCTTGTTTGTGAAAAGTGTTTCCCCTTGGATTTGATTCTGCCAGGAATCAGGGGAAGCACTTTTTCATTTTATCAGCTGGAAGGTTCCCCGGCAATTCTTTGTGATATTTTTGCCGCTTTTGCGGTGGTTTTTCGTTGTTAAAAACAGGCCAGCATGGCCGTTTCGTTATCTTCGTCCAGTTTTATGAGTTCTGGAAAACGCTGGAACTCGTCCATAATGACCAGATCGGCGTCCATCATCTCCACGCTGATTTCAGCCATCATTTTACGAAACTGCGAAATCAGGTAGTTGGCTTTTTGAGTTTTGAGGTAGCCGATTGTCTCTATAGAAGCAAACACTTTTTCTGCCAACCTTAACAATTCAGGGTCTGCCTCCAGGCGGTCACTTACTTTTTTCAGTATATGGTGTAAATAAGCTCCGTCACTTTTTTGATCCACCTCTAGCACAAGCTGTTCGAATCTGTCTGACCAGTACGGCCAGCTTTTCGTCGCATAGGAGGTCATTAATTCCTCCAGCTGTGGTAAATATGGCTTAAAGAAATAAATACGCCGGAAAATGGCATAAATAAGCGCTCGCTCCAGCACACTGCCACTGCCGCCCGTCATGGTAAAAGAAGTACCCGGCGTTAATGGAATAAGCTGCACAAAACCTTCCCGGATGGTGGGATCATGCATCTGTTCATAGATCTTCAGATGCTGCATTGACAGCCGGGTATCTGAAAGCCCGTCCACTTTAACCCCCGCATGCACCTTTAATTTTTTTAGATTTTGCCCGGCAATGCTCTGATTGGAACAGACATAAATTACTTTAAACAAGTCTTTTGTTGATCTTTTCTGATGAAAGCAGGCCATTTTCGCAATAACGCCTTTGGCCACCAGGGTTTTTCCCAGGCCTACTTCATCCGCTACCAGGACACGGTGGTACCCGTTTCGGAATAAATCATCTACCCTGTTTACCGTTGCCAGTTGGAAATCTTTCAAGCCCGACAGTAT
Organism: Anaerolineaceae bacterium; assembly: GCA_003446605.1. Taxonomy (GTDB): domain Bacteria; phylum Chloroflexota; class Anaerolineae; order Anaerolineales; family Anaerolineaceae; genus UBA4781. The sequence continues at coordinate 2,736 of DMDF01000106.1, read as the reverse complement.
TTCTTTTTCTTTTGCTGCCAGATCAATCATCTTTTCACCTTCTTTGCTGCCTGGCTGAAAATTTGATACAGTTCATTAAAATCCTCCGGAATTATCTCCTGATCATCGATTAACTTTATCACCCGTTCAATCTCTTTTAAGCGTTCCGGTTCCCTAGCCACAGTTTTCAGCATATTCTCATATAAGACTGGCGCCTGCAACCAGCTAACATTCCATTTGCCTTTACCCAACCGTTCGGCGTCCATTTGCTCCAGGCTGGAAAGAAGCAGGCTATCGGACAGCAAAAAAGCCACGTACTTCATAAATGTATCTCGGTCCCGGATGATTGACCTAAAAACTGCTTTATCCCGCTCCTCTGGGATACCGGTGGTTTTGATCTTGATTATCCGTCGTACAGCAGTTTCTTCTTTGCAGGCGGTCACCTGGTAAAACTCACTTAGTTGCTCTAATGGCAGGAGGGGTAGTATTGTTACTGGTTCCAGCTTAACCGGCTGTATCCCTGTTATAGAGGCAATGGTTAAATCCACCTCTTCCGGAATTTTTGCAAACTCAATCTTTACTCGATATTGCTGGCCTTCTTTTATTACCCTTGCCTTGGAACGGGTGCGGCATAGCTGCTTAATGGCTTTTTCCAGCAAATCAGAAGCAGTAGTATCAGGCGTATCAACTTCCGGTAACTCCTTAATCAGTTCAAAAGGATTGTCCTTGTCATCTTTGCCGAATAAGTCGTCCAACAGATGTTGGATCTTAAATCCATGTTTGCGGTACCGCAGCTGCAACAAGAATTCCACGTTACCGCTAAAAGCACTTTCAGAACAGTTGGCAGAACCAATGAAAAATGAGTGCTGACTGTACTTGGAACGGGCGTAAAATTTTGCATGAATATCCTGGTTTTGATAAGCTTCATCATTTAAATCGTCACCGCTCAACCCCTCTTCTCCCTCTACCACCATTTCTTTCAGGCCATACACATCAAATGCTTCCAGCATCTCCTGGGACAGTTTTGCAATTTCAGTTCGTCGCGTTATTAACGTGCGGGTAGAATCGGAGAGGGCCAGCTTCTTAAATCTTTCTACCATGCCCTTGCTGAGAAAAGGTGAGATAACAAGTAAGTCCTTGTATGTATCAAAAAGTTCACTCGGCTGCTTTGTATGTCCCGGAATCCCCAAGGGATGAAAAGAGAAATCAGAATAATGAGGATCATTGGTTTCGAACCGGACCTGTTTCAGTTCTTCCAGCGTTTTTGAGATCTGACCCCATCGCTTCATTGGGGTCGTACCCGGCAAAAGAACGGGTTGCAAAGGCTGACTGGCACCAGGTTTCCCAACCATCCAGCGTAGCGCAACGTTGCTCCATAAATAAAATCAGAGAACCGCATGGCCATATCATAGACCGAACGGATATAGTCCGGCAAATCAAATAGCTACAAGATAGGCAAAGAGAGAATTTCGAGTTAAAGGGGCTTTATTTATGCGATCTTTTAAATAAGCCGCTTCTTCAGCCGACAATTGGATAGTAATCTGCTTACGCCAGTCTTCCGGCGGTGGAAGACAGCGCCAAAAGCCGCCCGGCACCGGGCTCTGATAAGCATCCGGATCATCCTGGGCCTGATCTTCATCTTTTCGCCTGCCCATCTCCCGCTGGTTTGCCAGCTCCCGGTTCACAGCACATACTGCTCGGACATACTCCTCCAGGGAAAAATGGGGGTAGCGAAACATGCCCAGGGTGCGCAGTCCGCTCCAATAGATGCTGGAGGGCTTTCTTTTTAGCCCCCTTCCCGCAGTTTCACCAATGACGCCCTTTTCCCCGCTCTTTTTCAGAGGTTCTATGAGATCAAGCTCCAGATCATTTAGCTTTTGCAGGAAAGCTTTCGGTGTCAGGTGGCGCTGCTGCTCGAGCTCCATTAATAGGTAAGGTACAATAAAAAAATATTTTGCCCGGGTCTGAATGGTGGATGTACCTGGGAAAAGCAGGTTTGCAAAGCCGTCGCGAATCTGGCCGATGCCAAGCTCGTCGACAGCCCCCGGAGCTGTCAGTGCATGCAACACCGCCATCACTTTATTGCGGTGTTCCGAAGAATAATCGATCCAGCCCAGTTGAATACGGCCCATCTTCTTAACTCCCCCGTCAAAGTTACATGACCAATATTTTCTGCCGGCTTTTGCTAATAATATCTTGGTGCTGTTGATGCGGTAGTTACCTATTTTTCTTTATTTTATTCAACGTTATCGATAAGTTATATTCGTACAACTCAACATTATTTATCTCAGAACATGCTAGCAGAAGATCATCCGAAATCTCGCGGGCGATTATTATGCCCCGTACTTTCTGACTTTCTTCCGCATGGTTTTTTCTGATCCATGCCATATAGCGAAGGATTTGGCCTACAACCCTGTCGTATCCACGCGATACCTTAAGTTCTATAACCACATAATTATTATTACTATCGATTGCCAATATATCGATGAATCGGTTCCCTACCGGGAATTCGATACCGCTGATTTCCTCTTCCAAATATAATGATAGACCCGGCTCAATAAGGGATAGATTCTTTGCCAAGAAATTCTGAAGATCTTTCTCATAGGCGAATTCATTCCCATTCTCTTCTTCTGATCCTTCTTGTTCCGGCGTTACTTTCTCATCTTCTTTTTGTCTGAAATAGATAGGGTCTGGATCAGAAGATTGGTCGTAGAGTCGGAACTTTTTGCTATCAATCTGAAAAAAAAGATCATCTTT
>DMDF01000066.1 GCA_003446605.1 Anaerolineaceae bacterium | reverse complement strand
CATTTCTTTACAGGAGTTTAGTTTATGCAGCAATTTACACCCGGAGAAAAACCTCAAAACGCGAATAATAAAAAGAGCTCACATGTTTTTTTAGAAATCATTCAAACTATCTTGATAGCTGTGGCATTTTATTTTGCCATTGATGCGGTGATCGATCGGGTGGAAGTGTTCAATGTCAGCATGGACCCAACGGTCAAGCAGGGTGAGGTGATCTTCGTTAATAAACTGGCTTATCGCCTGGGTGAGGTGGATCATGGGGATGTGGTCACCTTTCATTATCCGGCTGACCCTCGTTACAATTACATAAAGCGGGCAATTGGATTGCCGGGAGATACGGTCAGGATTGAGAATGGCGAAGTTTATATCAATGGAGCGCAACTTGATGAACCGTATTTACCAGACCATACCACCAATGGAGAAGGGAACTGGATCGTTCCGCAGGGGATGTATTTCGTGATGGGAGATAACCGCTTGGATTCAAACGACTCGCGCGTATGGGGATTTGTTCCTGAGGAAGATTTGATCGGCAAAGCGCTGGCGGTTTACTGGCCGGTTAGCAATATTCGGGTGCTGACCCACTACAATATTTACCCCTAGATTTGGTTATTTATACCTTGCGGGTAAGCCGCATGTAATATTTGTAACGATCCCCGCGATACAGGATGCTGACGAATTCGATTGCCTGTCTGTTCTGCGAATACAGAATACGTTCATTCAAGAGCAGAGGGCTGCCTACCGTGATTGCCAACTGATCAGCTTCCTCTTCTGATGCCAATGTCACTTCCAGGGTCTCATCGGCTTCAGCCGGGAAGATACCGAATTTCTCCTGCAAAATTGCATAGATTGAACCGCGTTCTTCCAGCTCTTGTTGGGAGATCTCCTTATCATCAGGCAGGTTTAAATACGAATCCTGGATGCCGATCGGTTCTCCATTGCCAGTGCGGATACGCTTGATACGCAGTACTTTCTTGTTGGAGTCGCTAATCTCCAGACGGGTCTTGATCTTTTTAGGCGGGGGAATGAGCCCGAATTCCAGCATGATCTGCCCGGGTTCCAGCCCGCGATTGCGCATATCCTCGCTGAAACTGGTCAATTCGAGAATTCCTTTTTGCAGCTTTGGAGGTGAGACAAATGTGCCGCGCCCATGAATACGATAGAGATAACCTTGTGAGATCAACAGGTCAATTGCCTGGCGGATGGTAGGGCGGCTGAGATTGTACTGCTGCTCCAGCTGGCGTTCTGACTGGATGGTCTCGTTGGCTTTCCAGGTGCCATTTTCTATCTGTTCCCGCAGGATATTGGCAAGCTGGTAATACTTGGGGATGATATTGGATGGATCAATGGCTCTTGACATTTGGTCTGTTCCTGTTATACTTAAGTCATTAGGATGTATAGTGGTCAATACCACTTATATATCATAAGGTTGAAAATCCTTTTTGTCAACTAAAGGATGTAAGATGGATTATATATCAGATTCAGAGATTCAAACCATCGTCAAAAATGTCCTCGATAAATATGGAGAAAAGAGCGCAGCCACCCTATCCGGGAACTGCGCCAGCATCGTGGCGATCGGTGCTGACCATGGGGGCTTCAGTATGAAGCAAGCCCTCATTCCCTATCTGCAAGAACTGGGCTGCCAGGTGATCGATTGTGGTCCTTCCAACACGGATTCTGTGGATTATCCCGATTTTGCGTTGAAAGTAGCCGAACTGGTCAGCACAGGGCATGCCTGCCGCGGCATCATGATCGATGGCGCCGGCATTGGCAGTTGTATGGTAGCTAATAAGGTTCCGGGAGTGCGGGCAGCATTGTGCTATGACTATGCCACCGCATCCAACAGCCGCGAACATAACAATGCCAATTATCTGACCCTGGGGGCAGGCTTGATCGGGCTGAATCAAGCAAAACTCATTGTGAAAACATTCCTGACCACCGATTTTGGCGGCGGAAGACATCAAAAACGTGTGGATAAGATCATGCAGGTCGAAAGCCGCTTTTTGAAAAGAGGATGAGCTATGGACGCAAATAAAGAACAAGTACAGGCATTGGCTGAGATCATTACTAAAGAGATCTTGGCTGTTATGCGCGAAGATGACAGCGCAGCAGCGAAGGGACAATTCTGCAAGGTCGAGATGGTGGATGGATTACAGGTGACCACCTGTTTTGATGAATTTGGTGAGATCATCAGTGCCGGCGCTGAGCGCCTTACCACCACGCTGGGCAATATTCCCGATAATCTGGAAATGGCAGGCAAGATCGACCATACCCTGCTCAAAGCGGAAGCAACCAGGGAAGAAATATCCCAGCTGTGTTTCGAAGCACGGAAATACAATTTTGCCTCGGTGTGTGTCAATCCAACCCAGGTGAAATTATGCAAAAGCCTGCTGCGCGGCAGCAGCGTAAAGGTTTGCACGGTCATCGGATTCCCCCTGGGAGCGACCACACCAGAAGTGAAGGTATTCGAAACACGCCAAACCATTGAAGAGGGTGCTGAAGAAGTGGATATGGTGATCAATATCGGCGGGCTGAAAGACAAAAATTACGAGCTGGTTGCCCGTGATATCCGCGGCGTGGTCAAGGAAGCGCATTCTCACGATGTGCTGGTGAAGGTCATCATTGAAACCGCATTATTAACCGATGAAGAAAAGAAAATTGCCTGCCTGCTGGTCAAAGAAGCCGGCGCAGATTATGTAAAAACCTCCACCGGTTTTTCCAAAGCCGGCGCGACGGTGGAAGATGTGGCATTGATGCGACGCACGGTCGGACCGCTATTGGGTGTGAAAGCAGCCGGCGGGGTACGTACTCGCGAAGATTTTGAAAAAATGGTCAGTGCGGGCGCAACACGCATTGGAGCCAGTGCTGGTATTAAGATCGTAAAAGGTGATAGTGGTTCTCAACCTGCTGCTCCGGTGGCGGGTGCCAAGAACTACTGAAAGAAATAGGAGCGAAATATGCTGATTGCCCGGGTTATTGGCACAACAGTCTCGACGATGAAAGATGAAAGTTTGACGGGGCAGAAATTGTTGCTTTGCCGTCAAACGGATGAAACCGGCGCGCCGATCGGAAAGCCGTATGTGGCGATCGACAGTGTGGATGCCGGTGTGGGCGATCTGGTTCTGACCGCGCATGGTTCCAGCGCGCGCCAAACAGAGATCACCAAGAACCGCCCTGTGGATGCAGTGGTGATGGCTATCATCGATACCTTGGAAGTTGAAGGAAAAGTCGTCTTCCGAAAATAGCAGGAAGGATCTAGAAGATGCAGGTTGACAAGGATTTACTTTCCATCCAGGAAGCGCGCGATCTGGCAGCCCAGGCGTATGAAGCCCAGTTGATGTGGGGTAAAGCCAGCCAGGAACAGGTCGATCGTGTATGTGAGGCGATGGCAGAAGCTGGCTATCAGGCAGCAGACCGCCTGGGGCGTATGGCAAATGAAGAAACCGGTTTTGGCATCGCCGCGCATAAAAAGCTCAAGAACGAGCTTGCTTCACGTGTTCTGTGGGAAAGTATCCGCGATGTCAAGACAGTGGGCGTTATCAAGCATGACGTTGAAAAACGGGTATACGAAATTGCCTGGCCCATGGGAGTGGTGGCGGCGCTGACGCCCAGCACTAACCCGACCTCTACCGTGATGGCAAAAGCTATCTCGGCGGTAAAAGCCAGGGATGCCATCGTGGTGGCACCCCATCCTTCCGCGGTGAACTGCAGCTTTGAAACCGCGCGTACTTTGCAACAGGCGGCTGAGAATGCGGGCGCTCCGGCAGGGTTGATCAACTGCATGCGGACCATTTCTCTGGCAGGGACGCAGGAATTGATGACCCACAAACGCATCCGCGTCATTTTGGCGACCGGTGGGGGCGGCATGGTAAAAGCAGCCCATTCGGTTGGCAAACCAGCCTATGGGGTTGGTCCTGGCAATGTGCCGGCGTATGTGGACCGCAGCGCTGATCTGGAGAAGGCGGCGCGCTATATTGTCTCCAGTAAATCGTTTGATTATTCGCTTATTTGCGCTTCCGAGCAGGCGGTTGTGGCTGATAAACCCATCGCAGCGCGCTTGGCACAATTAATGAAAGCCAATGGAGCTTATTTCGCGGATGAAAAGACTGCCAGTATCCTACGGCACCTGCTTTTTAACCCGGATGGCAGTATGAATGTGGCGACGGTGGGGAAATCACCACAATTTCTGGCACAGCTGGGTGGATTTGACATCCCGGCTGAAGCGCGTGTCATTGTGGTACGCCTGAACCGCGTTGGAGCTGAAGAACCGCTTTCTCGCGAAAAATTGACCACTGTATTGGGATGGTATGAGGAAGAAGGTTGGGAAAAAGGCTGTGAACGCTGTATAGATTTGATCCATTTCGGCGGAAGAGGTCATTCTCTGGTGCTGCATGCCACCGATCAAGATGTGATCATGGCATTCGGTCTTGAGAAACCGGTTTTCCGCATTCTGGTCAATACCATGAGCGCTCTGGGTGCGGTGGGCTTGACCACGGGCGTGATGCCCTCACTAACTTTAGGAGCAGGCGGGGAGGGCGGTTCTGTCACTGGTGACAATATTACCGTCCATCACCTGTTCAATATCAAGCGGTTGGCGTATGAGATCACACCGCCGCCTGATGCAGCCATGGTTGGGTCTGCTAAATCTGTAGCCCCCACCCAGCACGAACTGGAGAGCATCGTTAAACAGGTGATGCTGGAAGTTCTTGCACAAAATTAGAAAAGAAAGAAAGGAATAAATCATGGCAGTAAATCCTGAATTAATCGCGTTAGGCATGGT
>DMDF01000004.1:1896-2914 GCA_003446605.1 Anaerolineaceae bacterium | reverse complement strand
ATTGATCCTGGTCATGGCGGCAAGGATCCAGGGGCCGTGGGGGCCACCTCGCGTGAAAAAGATATCGTTTTGTCGGTGGGCCGTAAGCTAGGAGCACTCATCGAACAGCATCATGACGACGTAAAGGTGATCTATACGCGTGACAGCGACCACTTTGTGGAACTGAACAAACGGGCCGAGATTGCCAACAAGGCACATGCCGACCTCTTCATTTCGCTCCACTGCAATGCGCTGAGCCGTAGACATCCCTCCCCGCAGGGCGTGGAGACGTTTGTCCTTGGATTGCATCGCAGCAAGGATAATCTGGATGTGGCTAAAGCAGAGAATGCGGTGATTATGTATGAAGAGGATTATTCACTCAAATATGAAGGGTTTAATCCCAATGAGCCGGAATCATACATCATCTTCGAGTTCATGGCCAACACCTTCCTTTCGCAAAGTGTCTACTTTGCCACCATCGTACAGAACCAGCTGGTAAACAGTGCCAAGCGGATAAACCGCAATGTGAGACAAGCCGGCTTCCTGGTGCTCCGGGAGGTTGCCATGCCCAGCATACTGGTGGAATTGGGCTATATCAGCAACCCATCAGAAGAGAAATACCTGAAGAGCAGCAGCGGCCAGAATGCGCTGGCCACAGCTATCTACAACGGTTTCAGGGAGTACAAGCGTGAGCATGACAAGAAGAGTTACGTATTCAATAGCAACGCCTCCTCATCAGCCGCTGTCGGTGTAGCCTCCCAGGGTGATGTCAGTCCTGGAGAGCGGGAATACCGGATCCAGTTCCTCACCTCCTCCCGCAAGTATGAGAGAGGGGCGAAAGTCTTTAAAGGACTTGATCCAGTGGATTATTATGTGGATGGTGGTTTGTACAAGTATACCTATGGCAGCACATACAGTCAGGCGGAGATTACCCGTACCCTGCGTGAAGTGCGCCGTAAATTCAAGGATGCATTTGTTATTGAGCTTGTGGAGGGACAACGTGTGAAATAATTGAAACAGATGAAAAAAATAATCACCA
>DMDF01000004.1:0-1797 GCA_003446605.1 Anaerolineaceae bacterium | reverse complement strand
AAATGCGCTTATTGGCCTGGCTTTTCTCGCCAGCCTTTTTATGATCTATTTTGGCATAAACTTCCTGAAAGGGCTTAACGTGTTGAAACAACAAAAGCAATATTACGCTCTCTTCGATGATGTCACCAACCTGCTGCTCTCCTCACCCGTCTACGTGAAAGGTTATCAGGTGGGATTGATCAGCAGCATCGCGATGGCGGGAACCGATCCGATGCGGTTTGCAGTTGCGATCAACCTGGAAGAGGAGTTTCCCATTCCGGAGGACAGTTATATGGAGTATGGCACCGATCTCTTCGGCGCATCTCTGGCAACCCTGGTACTGGGTAACGCCTCTACCCTGATACAGCCGGGTGACACCATAAGTGGCAAAAAAGTGATCGGATTGATGGATGGTGCGGCAAAGCTGATGCCCCAGGCTGATTCCATCTTCCTGCGGATCGACTCGCTCTTAATCTCCCTGCAGCAAATCGTTGCTCATCCCTCCTGGGATGAGTCGATCAGGGGTATTGATCAAACGGTGCAGCAACTCAATCAAAGCAGTAACAGCCTCAGCAAGATAATGGCAGCCATTGAAAATGATCTGCCTGAAATCAGCCGAAACCTGCAACTGGTCACAGCCGATCTAAGCAAAGTGAGCGGTGAGCTCAGTGCAATGGATCTGAACCGTACCTACGCCGGCATCGATGAAACAGTCAACAATCTGAAGCAACTCTCATCAAAAATCAACAACAAAGACAATTCACTGGGTTTGCTGTTGAATGACACAAAACTGCATGATAGCCTCAATGTAACCATCAATTCTGCGACCAAACTGTTGGAGGATATCAGGTTAAACCCTGGCCGTTACCTGAACATAAAAGCGAGCCTGTTTTGATTTCGGGAGGTTTCAATTTTAAATATGCCGGATTATTTAAATAGAATCAATATAAATAAGTATTCCTCCCCAATTTGGGGTGAAACATCCTGAGTGGCGGACTTTGCGTAACAAAAAAGAAATAATTTCGGGGAGTGGGGGGTTGAAGTTCGATTTTGATATCGGGATGAATATCAATTGGATACCATTGCCTGAAATTGCATATTACGCTGAAAAACAAATGGATGGCTCTATTTTGTTGATAAATAACCTTTTTTTCTGAAAGCGGGGGAAGCAATAAAAAAATGATTTTTTTTTCTCGGTTTTTTTCTCAAAATTTGTATTCTCATACTGGAACAAATTAGCATTCTCTTAGTGGAGTTGCGGAAACGACAGAAAAACAAAGATCATTTTAGAGATTCAATGAAGAACGACTGCCAGGTTTTGTGGAATAACTGTTTGAATGTGATTCGGGATAATATCCCAGAACCGGCATTCAACACATGGTTTCTACCGATTGTTCCCTTAAATTACCAGGACCAGGTGCTTACGGTTCAGGTACCCAGCCAGTTTTTTTATGAATACCTGGAAGATAAATATCTCGACCTGATTCAGCATACGCTCTATCGTGAGATTGGTGAGGGTACCATTCTCAACTACCGGATACTGGTGGAGACAGAAAATAATACTGCTGTCGAGATGCGGGGTGAGACCAAGTCGTTTGCCTCGTCCGACAAAAGCTTGCGCAAGAAAATATCTGAAAAGGTACCCAGCCCTTTCGAACGGGTGGAGACCTCTGCGTTTGACTCCCAGATAAATGGGAAATACCGTTTTGAAAATTTCTTCGAAGGCGAAAGCAACCGGCTGGCACGCACAGCTGCAGAAGCGGTGGCCAACAATCCGGGCAAGACCGCTTTCAATCCCCTTTTTGTACACGGGCATTC
>DMDF01000107.1 GCA_003446605.1 Anaerolineaceae bacterium | reverse complement strand
AACATTCTTATTGAGTCAACGTTCTCTCTCATAGTTACTTTTTATTTGAGGCAATTCGTGAACTTGACAAGAAAAAGCGAGGTATCTATAATTAGCGCACCTTCCTCGATAGCTCAATTGGCAGAGCAAGCGGCTGTTAACCGCTAGGTTACTGGTTCGAGTCCAGTTCGAGGAGTTCTTTTTTTAATTCCTGTTTAGTTATTTTCACCTGGTTTCGTTATTTTTTATCTTTGCTATAATCAGAATAGCAGAGATCGGAGGTTTATTGTGAAACGTTGGAAATTGATCATTTTTATTGCGGTATTCCTTGTTATCCTTCAAGCATGCACTATCACGATCGGCAGCCCGGATAACGGGGCTTCCCAAAGCACGGTTGCCCTGGCTGCCGTCATTGACTCCCCGCTACAGGGTGGACAATATACCATGCAAGCCATCGACATTCGCTACAAAGCCACAGCTCCAGAAGGAGTAGCGGCGGTTGAATTGAACATTGATGGGTATGTTGTGAATCTCTACAATGCGCCAGACACAAATCAATCGGTGATCGCGCTACAGTATAGCTGGACGCCATCCACAGCGGGCAGCCACATCATCCGGGTGCGGACAAAAGACGCCCAAGGGAATTGGAGTAACTATACGGATGCAATGATCATGGTGGCAGATAATCAGCCGGTTCAAGAACAACCCGCACCACAACAACCGCAAGCCACCAACACCACCGCACCAACCAGCACGCCATCTGCAACCCAAACGCCCGATAAGGCGTATATTTATGATGTTGATCATGATGTGGATAAGTTTTTCTATAACAAAACCACCTGTGGCGCCAACAAGATCACCATTACAATGAAAGTCTCCGACCCTGATAAGGTTTGGAGTGTGGTCATCTTCACGCGTTTTCTGGATAAGGAAGGGGATGGTCAAACCAAATGGGATAGCGGTCATGCTATGACCCCCAAGGGAGACGGATTGTATTCGATAACCCTTGAATCATCCAAGATCACCAATTTTGATACCTATGAATTTGCGGTTCTTCGTTATCAATTTGTGGCAACTGACAAGGACCGCAATGAAGTGGCTCGCAGCGAAGTATTTGAGGATGTTGCGTACGAGATCTGCCCGTAATTTCGATCTTTTGCTACTGATATACAAAGAAAGCCCGCACAACTGCGGGCTTTCTTGTTGATGACCGATGGAATGACCAAAGTCACTTGACCTTTACGGGGGTTACGCTAAAATCAGACCGATTGGTCTGTTTTTATGCAAAAGAGAAGTACACAAACCCAGGAAAAAATCTTACAGGCGGCAAATAACCTGTTTTCGTCGAACGGCTATGATAGAACGGGAGTCTCACAAATCTGCCAGGCGGCAGGGGTGAGCAAAGGGGCTTTTTATCATCACTTCCCCTCCAAGCACAGTGTTTTTATGGCGTTGCTGCAACGCTGGTTGGAAGAACTGGATAAGGATTTTCTTAAAAATGAGATTGCCAGCGGGGATGTGCTTGGTGCCATTCATGGGATGGCTGCCTCCTCGGAAATGATCTTTTCGGATGGGCAGGGTCAGTTTCCCTTATTTCTGGAATTCTGGGAGAAATCCGTTCGCGATGAAAAAGTGTGGGAAGAGACCAAAGAACCCTATATGAAATATTTTCTTTATTTTTCCCAGTTGATCAAGAAAGGGGTCGACCGGGGAACTATCTTCCCGGTCAATCCTGCCAGCGCGGCACGTGCAATTATTGGCTTAGCCATCGGTATTATTTTGCAGGGAATGTTGTATCCGCAGGATGCGGACTGGAAAGAGGAAATGCAGAATAGTATAGATCTACTATTGAAAGGTTTACAAAATGAATAAAGGAAAAGTGCTGGTTACAGGTGCAGCGGGACATTTGGGAAACGTGCTGGTGCGGGAATTGCTCGAAAATGGATATGAAGTCCGCGCCATGCTATTGCCTAATGAAGATGTTTCTGCCCTGGTTGACCTCGACCTGGATTTGAAATTTGGGAATGTGCTTGACCCCGTTTCTCTGGAAAGAGTATTTAAGGGTATTGACTATGTATTTCACATGGCAGGCATTGTTTCTATCATGCCGGGGGATGAAAATGGGGTGTGGAATGTGAATGTGGAAGGAACACGCAATGTGCTGCAGGCAGCACGTAACGCCGGGGTCAAGCGGCTGGTTTACACCAGCTCGATCCACGCCTTCAGCCGTGAATGGCAAGGGATCATTGACGAACAGGTCCCATTTGACCCTGAAAACCCGGTAGGTGTTTATGACCGCACCAAAGCAGTTGCGACACTGGCAGTGAAACAAGCTATTAAAGAGGGGTTGAATGCTGTCATTGTATGCCCGACCGGAGTGGTTGGTCCGTTTGATTATCTCGGATCGAGCATGGGAGAATTGGTGCATGATCTGACGCAGCGCCGCATTCACATGCTGGTAGAGGGCGCCTATGATTTTGTGGATGTACGCGACGTGGCAGTAGGGCACCGTCTGGCATTGGAACGGGGAAAAACCGGGCAGGTGTATATTTTATCGGGTCATCAGATCCAGCTGTTTCAATTAAAAGAAATGGTACAGAAGATCAAAGGATTGCATACCCCGACCATCAATATTCCCATCAAGCTGGCAGAAGTGGGAGCGATCTTCGCAACCATCTATTACCGCATCGCCAGAAGAAAACCCAAATTTACTGAGTATGCATTGAAAACTGTACGCAGTAATTCACTGGTGAGTAATGAGAAAGCGAAACGTGAATTGGGGTATCACCCGCGAGAGCTGCTCAACACCATGGTCGATACAGTGAAATGGTGGAGCGGTAAAAACCATGGAAGAAGCATATTATAGCCAGCGGCTTTGCATGAAAAACAAGATTAGCGGGAAAACCGTGCTCATTACAGGGGCATCCAGCGGTATCGGTCGCCAGCTGGCATTTGACCTGGCTGCTGCAGGAGCACAGGTGTTGCTCATTGCGCGGCGGCGGGAGCGTTTGAGAGCGGTGCAGCAGCAGATTGAGATAGCAGGCGGCAAAGCTGGCATTTGGAAATGTGATCTGGCAGATCGAAATGCCCGCCAGGACTTGATCGCTCACATTCTACTGGAGGAGAACCCGATCGATATTCTCATCAATAATGCCGGATTTGGCTGGTACGGGTATTATAGCGAAATGCCTGGTGAGATAGTCTCCGGTATCATAGAGGTCAATATCAACGCCATGCTTGAGCTCACACGCGCAATTCTACCAGGTATGCGCGATCGTGGAAAAGGGCATATCATCAATATCGGCTCGATCGCGGGTGGATTTCCCAACCAGGGAGTTGCAGTCTATTCAGCCAGCAAAGCTTTTTTGGATGCGTTCACTACCGCGCTACACAGAGAATTACGAGGTAGTGGTGTTCAGGTAAGCGTGGCGCGCTTTGGTCCGGTGAAGACGGAATTTTTCGATAGTGCCCGAAGCATCGAAAACGGGCGTCGTGTTCCGGGGGAAATCTTCTCCATCCCGGTTGAGCGGGCAGCCCGAGCCATCGAGCGACTGATGTTCCGCCCCCAACGAGTGATCTACGTTCCTGCTTACCTGCAAATCACTCGACTGGTGGAAAATTTATTTGGCGGATTAATTGACCGCATGGGTCCATTGTTGTTGAAACATCGTGTTGAATGACAGGTTGCTGGTTATGGCAGAGTTAGACCCTCTTTTAATACCCACCCCTCGCGATTGAATACATCCCGTACCTTCATCCACTCTGTATCATCCACGACCACTTCTTCCAGCACCCATACGGGGGAATTGTGAGGAATCTCAAACAACTGTGTTCCACCGGGTTCGTTGACAAGGTACAAGCTGCCAGCTCTACCCGCATTGATGAATGCCGGAATAGGGGTAGCAGTTGGCTGTGGAGTGAGCGTGGGTTGCGGGGTTAATGTGGGTGGCGGGGTCATGGTGGGAGGGACCGTTGGCATGAATACGGTGGGTGTTGGGGGATAGAGCGTATCCAGGCTGCTGACCGGAATGACGACCATCTCTAGTGCGATCGGCTTTTGGGTTACTGCAGCTAACAAAGATTGAATACTGGCTACTTCCGCATAACTGAGTGACCGGCGGGAACGGATCGTTGCAATCACTTTTTTGGTGCCATCTACGGTTTGGATATTCACATCCACGATCTGGGCATTGTTGATCTGGGTGTTAATCACATCGCTTACCTGGCGCTCGAGCCGTGCAGAAGAAATGGTGTTCCATGAAAGAATAACCAAAGGGATGGTGATCAGGATCACGAACAGGGCGGAGAGCAGGATGCTTTGCGGGATCTTTTTTGTTTGTTGTTCCACGCGTTTTGGGCGAAAACCAAGCATGGCGAATGTGATGATACCCGCGAAGGAAATAGCTGATAGGTTGGTCAGAAAAAGTAGACTGGCACCCAGCACTATATTTTGGATCGAGAAAGCAAGTCCGATTCCAATGGTGCATAAAGGAGGCATCAAAGCAGTGGAGATAGCTACCCCTGGCAGCGTGGCACTTAACCGCGGGTGTGCTAGGGCATAGGCGGCAGCGGTACCTCCTGCTAATGCAATTACCAGATCAAGGGGAGAGGGACGGGTGCGCGCCAAAATTTCGGAGGGTAGGCTTTCTGGAATACCGTATGGTAAACGATACAGGAAAAACGTAAGCAAGGCAGAAAGCAGGATCGCCAACAGCGAACCAGTCAGGATCGCGATCAAAGACCGCCTGAACAGCACCTGCCGTCCTGTCAGGGATGACATGGAGAGTCCTAGAATAGGGGACATGAGTGGAGCGATCAACATTGCCCCGATAATGACCGCGCTGGAGTTGGTTACCAGACCAAGCGAGGCAATGGTGCAGGAGAGCACGATCATCAGGTAGAAATCAAACCCGGGTGTGGAACTTTCTGCCATGTCATTGATTACGATGGCTTTGCGCGTCTCGGATAATCCCTGCTTAAGCGTGATGTTGTGCCACAGCAAGGTCAGATCTTTCCATATTCCTCCCGTAGCAGAGGGTTCTTTGTGTTCCGGTTTATTATCCATGCACTCTTTTTTCACTTTCTTTGAATTTATTGTACTAGAAAGTATAGATAGCATGAATTTCCGTTAAATCTATGAGTTCTTCATCTTGAGTTTCGAATTTAATCTGATATGCTTTAGTAAAGATTTAATCTGGGTAAAAGATGAAAAGGAGGAGAAATGCAGACATTAGAAAATACCCTGGCAGTTATCATGGGCGGCGGGCAGGGCACGCGCCTTTTTCCTCTAACCCAGCAGCGCGCGAAACCGGCTGTTCCTTTTGGCGGGAAATACCGCCTAATTGATGTTCCCATCAGCAACTGTATCAATTCAGGTATTTACAAGATTGCGGTATTAACCCAGTTCAACTCTGTTTCCCTTCATCGCCATATTTCCAATACCTATAACTTTGACGCGTTTCATTCAGGATATGTACAGATTTGGGCGGCAGAACAAACAGGGAAGAGTATGGCTTGGTATCAGGGGACAGCCGATGCGGTTCGCAAACAGATTTCTGAGATTCGCAGTGCACGAGTACCGTATGTGCTAATTCTGGCGGGTGATCACCTCTACCGCATGAATTATGCCAATATGGCTGCTTTCCACTGGGAGAAAAATGCGGATGTGACCGTTGCAGTGCAGCCTATCGCGCGGGCTGATGCCTCTCGTTTTGGGGTGCTAAAACGCGACCAGGGAGAGAAGATCACCCGTTTTGCTGAAAAACCGAAAGCTGAAGATATCCTTGCAGAAATGATCAGTCGACCAGACGCTGATAAACCCTATTTTGGGTCAATGGGTATTTATATGTTCAAAACGGATGTGTTATGTGACCTGCTGGAAGACACCGATTATGATGATTTTGGTAAACACGCTATCCCTGCAGCGGTGGATGAGTATCAGGTATACGGATATTATTATGATGGATTTTGGGCGGATATCGGAACCATCCGCGCCTTTTATGAGATGAACCTAGCGTTGACTGATGAAAATCCTTCCTTTTCCCTCATCGATGAGGGTTGGCCGATCTACACCCATGCGCGCTTTCTGTCGGGCACACAAATCGAAAAAAGTCAAATTGAACATTCTCTTTTAGCCGAGGGTGGTTGGATCAAGGAAGCGCAAATTTCTCATTCTGTGATTGGATTGCGCAGCCAAATTCGCGCAGGTGCTGTGATCAAAGATAGCATTCTGATGGGAGCAGACTATTATGGCTTTTTCCGCTCAGAGGAAGAGGAAAAAGGAATCCCCCTGGGAATTGGGAACGACTGCTACATTGAAGGAGCTATCATCGATAAGAATGCGCGCATCGGCAGCGGCACGATCATTCTTCCTTTTCCGAGCGGTACCGAATTGGAAACATCCTCATGGATGATAAGAGATGGCATTGTGGTGGTTCCAAAGAATACCATCCTCAGCCCGGGTACTCGTATTGCGCCTTAACTTGAAATGTATTAAACTTGTGACATTGTCCGGGAACCTTTCCTAATAAGCGACAACATAGGAGTTCAAATGCCTGCCAAGAACAACGCAGAAGTTCAGCGTGCCTCTGATCAGGATGTACAGATCACATGGCATTCTCTGAGCAGAGAAGAGGTGCTTGATCGATTGCAAGCGCCATTAGAAAAAGGGCTTTCATCACAAGAAGCTCAGACCCGTAAGAAAAAATATGGACCAAATGAACTCCAGGAAGGCAAAAAACGCACTTTCTGGAATATGGTCATTGATCAATTAAACAATTTTGTGATCATCATGCTGGTAGTAGCAGCCGTTATTTCCGCCATTCTGGGCGAAGTGGTGGATGCCAGTGCTATCATAGCGATCGTGG
This sequence comes from Anaerolineaceae bacterium, assembly GCA_003446605.1. Taxonomy (GTDB): domain Bacteria; phylum Chloroflexota; class Anaerolineae; order Anaerolineales; family Anaerolineaceae; genus UBA4781. The sequence goes on along the minus strand of DMDF01000107.1, from coordinate 5,328 downwards.
TCTTGAATACCATCATGGGTGTGGTGCAGGAAAGCCGCGCAGAACAAGCGCTGGATGCACTGAAGAAAATGGCTGCCCCTGAAGCACAGGTTTTGCGAGATGGACATCGTGTATCGGTGCCGGCTCGCGATCTGGTTCCCGGCGATATTGTCTTTCTGGAAACCGGTAATTTTGTGCCGGCTGACCTACGCCTGTTAGAGGCAGTGAACCTTAAGATTGATGAAGCGCCACTCACCGGTGAATCGGTACCCGTTGAAAAGAATGCCATTGGAATACTGGATGCGGATGCCTCCCTTGGTGACCGCCTCAACACAGCCTTTAGTGGTACCGTGGTTTCCTATGGTCGTGGTAAGGGTGTGGTCATCAGCACCGGCATGAACACGCAGATCGGATTGATCGCGACCATGCTTCAATCTGTGGAGGAAGAACAGACCCCGCTGCAGATCAAGCTCGACCAGCTTGGAAAAATGCTTGGTTATGCCTGTATGGTGATCAGCGCTATAGTATTCGTTTCTGGCTGGCTCAATGGTGAGGATTTACTGGAATCCTTCATGATAGCGGTCAGCCTGGCGATTGCGGCAGTCCCTGAAGGTCTGCCAGCCGTGGTTACCATCAGCTTGGCTTTGGGGATGCGTGAGATGGTGAAACGCCATGCGCTCATCCGTCGCCTGGCATCGGTAGAAACACTTGGTTCAGCCACCGTGATTTGCTCGGATAAAACCGGCACTCTGACCCAAAACGTGATGACCGTTACGGAAGTATGGACGGATGGCAAGACCGTCAACATCACCGGCACCGGTTATGTTCCGGAAGGCGACTTCACCATCGGTGGGAAGAAAATTGAACTGCATGAAGTTCCTGCTGTTGCCACCACATTATGGGTTGGCAGCGTCAATAATGATTCTGAACTGGAAGGATTCGAGGACGAAAATGGCAAAACCAGTTACCGCATCATCGGTGATCCTACCGAGGGATCCATTTTGGTTGCGGCTGCGAAAGCAGGGGTACATTCTGCGGATTTGAAGAAAGCTTACCCACGCGAGAGCGAGATCCCCTTTGATTCCACCCGCAAACGCATGGTAACTGTGCACGAAGTAAAAGAATCCCAGCAAAACGCCGATTTGCCATTTACTAACAATGGCAAGAACGATACCTATGTGGTCGCCGTGAAAGGCGCACCGGATGTGGTGCTGCAATTATGCAACCGCTATCAAAAAACAAACAACACCACCGAAAAATTGGATGATGCCGCCCGCAAGCGGATTCTAGATGCAAATGACGGCATGACAGAGAAAGCACTGCGAGTGCTGGGTATGGCATACCGTGTGGTCAATGCTAAACCGGAAGAAGTGGATAGCGATAGCCTGGAAAAAGACCTAATCTTTGCCGGTCTGGTTGGCATGATAGACCCAGCTCGTGAAGAAGTCAAACCAGCTTTACAAAAAGCGATCGGAGCTGGTATTCGCACCATTATGATCACGGGAGATTACCCCAATACCGCCAAAGCCATTGCGGAAAGCATTGGCTTGCTGCGACCCGGACATAAGGTGGTGACCGGTGCTGATCTCGAAGAAATGTCCGAGGAGACATTGCGCGAAGAGGTCAAGGAAATTGATGTGTTCGCGCGCGTTTCCCCGGAACACAAAATGCGCATTGTCAATGCCCTGCGTGCCAATGATGAAACAGTCGCCATGACCGGGGATGGTGTCAATGACGCCCCCGCCATTAAGTCCGCTGACATTGGCATAGCCATGGGCATTACTGGCACCGATGTTGCCAAGCAAACCGCCGATATGGTGTTGACCGATGATAACTATGCCAGCATCGTTTCCGCAGTAGAACAGGGGCGCATCATTTATAGCAATATCCGTAAATTTGTGTACTATCTGATTTCCTGCAATGTGGCTGAGATTATGATCATCTTCCTGCCCACCGTGCTGGGAAAATTTATGTTCCCCAATGCCCCTGCAGAACTGGCAGTATCATCACCGCTCAAACCCATTCAACTCTTATGGTTGAACCTGGTGACGGATGGCGCTCCAGCTCTGGCGCTGGGTACTGAAAAGGGTGATCCGGATATCATGGATCAAGCACCACGTCCCAAGAAAGAGCCGATCGTGAATAAGTTCATGCTCACCGGTATTGGCATTCAAACGATCGCCATTACTGCAGCCACTTTGATTGCGTATTCTATTGGATTACAAACCAACAACCCGGTCGTAGCAGAGACCATGGCATTTGCCACCCTTTCCATTTCAGAATTGCTGCGCGCTTATACTGCCCGCTCTGAGCGCTACCCACTGTTGAAAATGGGTCCGTTCAAGAACAAATGGATGAACTATGCCGTGCTAGCTTCGTTGGTGCTGGTTATCGCAGTCATCCAGCTACCTTTCCTGAACGACATTTTTGATACCGTTCCCTTGAGCTGGACCGAATGGGAAATGATCGTACCGCTCTTCCTGTTGCCTTCCGTGGCGGCAGAACTGGTGAAGTATTTTGTATCCAGAAAGAAGAAGACTGCCTGATAAATGGCAATATGAGAAAAAAGAGGCTGTTCTACTTTTTGTAGAACAGCCTCTTTTTATCTTCCCCACTTTGTATGAAAAATTCGAATATTTTTGGGATTCTGTATCAATTTATGGACTTTTTTGAAATTCTCCCCCACCTTTAAAAATACTTCTATTTTTTCTAACCTTTTGGGATAGCCTCTTTTTTAATGTTCCATGAATTTCATGGGCGCAAAGCTCATGCGGTGGATGGGGCAAATGCCGTGTGTTTGCAGCATACTGCGGTGCAATGCCGTACCGTAGCCTTTATGACGTGCAAAACCATACTGCGGGTAGATTTCACTGATTGCGACCATGTATTCGTCACGGGCGGTCTTTGCCAGGATGGAAGCAGCCGCGATGCTCAGGGAAATGGCATCCCCTTTTGGGAGGCTGGTTTGCGGCAATTCGCAATTGGGTAGCTTAATATAATCGATCAGCAAGTAGGTGGGTTGGTAGTGCAGTTGGTCGAGCGCGCGTGTCATGGCAGTGCAGGTGGCGGGGACAATGCCCATTTCATCCACCTCCTGCGGGGAGGCAGAAGCGACCGCCCAGGCGATGCTCACTGATTGGATGCAGTCTTTCCAACGCTCACGCTGTTTCGCACTCAATTTTTTTGAGTCATTGACCCCGTGCAGAATTTGTTTAACGTGCTGGTCATTGGGCAGAATGACAGCGGCAGCGTACACCGGACCAGCCCAAGCGCCTCGCCCGGCTTCATCCAATCCAGCGACAAGGGTGTTGCCCTCCTGCCATAATGCGGATTCATAGTCCATATTGGGCAGACAGGGGTTCTTCACCTTAGCGTTCATAGCCCTTTGTAATGGCTCTCCAGCGGATGCGGAACAGATCGCCAGCCATGTGCAGCGAATCGCGCAGGAATTTCACCTTGCTGTGTTCGCTGAAATACCAGCGAATGGGGATCTCGCAAATTGTGTAACCATAACGGCGTGCCAGGAATAGCACCTCCACATCAAAGGTCCAGCCCATGATGGTTTGCTGGGGGAAAAGGCGCTCGGCTGCCGTGGCGCTGAAACATTTAAAGCCGCACTGGGTATCCTGCAAGCCGGGCAGCGCCATTACTTTGACAAAACTGTTGAAAATTCGACCGATGAAATGGCGGTAAGCTGGTTCGCCGATGCGCTGCGCCCCTGGCGCTTCGCGTGAGGCGATGGCGATATCGCAACCTTGCAGTTGTGGTGGAATGAAACGGTTTACCTCTTCGATCGGCATGGAGAGATCAGCGTCGCAAATGAAACGGTAAGCGCCCTGCGCTGCCAGCATGCCGGTCTTGACCGCGATACCCTTCCCGCGTTCTTCTATATGGATGGCATGGAACAACGCATTCTTCTTTTCGAATTCCTGCGCGATGGCATAGGTAGCATCGCTGCTGCCGTTCTCCACGACCAGCACTTCAGCCGGGTAGGATTGCGCTGCTAAAAAGGCAGCGATCTTTTCCAGGCTGGTAGGCAGGCGCGTTTCTTCATTGTAGGCGGGAATGACGATGGATAAGAACGGTTTTTCCATAGTGAGAACTAATTATACAGGGAATGGATAGGACATCCAATACAAGTGATTGATAAAGAGCTCGTTTTTGCACTAAACAATGTGAAGGGAATAAACATATTCAAATATTGTGAAAAGCTTCAACATTGTTTTCATCTGATTATTAAAAAGTGTTGTAAAATAGTAATAAATATGCAATAATATGTAATGATATTGCATGTATTAATAGATAAAATTTCATTATTATTTTATATATAATTGCAAAATATTGTTGCAACGAAAAATAAGTATAAAAAAGAAAGCAGGTGAGAATTGAATAGATAACAACAAATGGTAAAAAGTAAGAAAATTATCAAAAAAAGCAGGCGTCGAATAAATTGAAAAGAGAGGATGAGGAAATGAAAAGGACCATTCGATCATTAATAAGTATATTGGTAATTGTTTTAACCGTATTAACTGCCGTTGGTTGTTCAACGGGTACTCAAAGCACTGGCTCTGAAACAGAATCCCAAAAGTTAACGATTTGGATCAACGGAAGAGATAGCTTTATAGGCCCGAATGAACAAAAGCTTCCACAGGAACAGTGGTATATATCCCAGGCTATCGAACGATTTGAGACTGCGAATCCTGGTGTAACGGTTGATTTGGTCGTTTCTGCGGATGCTTTGCAAGCCCATCAAACATTTAGAACTGCAGGGCTAGCTGGGAATGCTCCAGATATTGCCAACTTATGGGCGGGACAGTTCATATTTGCCCTTAATGATGTGATAGCACCGATCACAGATTATATTCCCGAAGAAGATCTTGAGAATATAAATGGATGGGATACGGTCACTCTTGATTTTAAAGAGGGAAATCCAATTATTGGATACCCCACCCCTGATAACCAGATGTGTTTCTTCTTGTATAACAAAAAAATAATGGAAGAAGTTGGATTAGATTACGAAAATAACCCCCCAAGGACTGTAGAAGCCTTTATGGCAGATATGGAGAAAATTAAGAATGCAGGTTATACGCCGATTGCTGCAGATGAGGGTGGGGGATATACCTATTATTTCTTCTATATTGCGGGGTACTGGTGGGTCCAACAAAATGGCATAGAACCGATTTTAGCTGCTGATCAGGGTAAAAGTAATTTCGCGGATGATCAAGCACTCTTAACCGCATTAAATCTATATCACGAAATTTATGCAAAGGGTTATATGAATCAGGACGCAGCCACTTCAGCCGATTCATGGAATAAGTTCCTTCAAGGGGAAGTTGCCATGTTCCCAAG
>DMDF01000043.1 GCA_003446605.1 Anaerolineaceae bacterium | reverse complement strand
GCGTTTGGAAATCCCATCATCACCAGAAACCAGAGTGAAATGTCGGTGGTCATCCCCAGGAAGTTTACGGTACCCGAAGTGGTGATGATCAGTACGGAAAATATCAGGTTGAGTGAAGCGGAAATGATCAGCGCATGGCGTTGATTCAGATGCCTGGGGATAAGCGCAATTGCGGTGAAATATCCGATGAAGGTAAGGAGCATGGTGTAAGAAGGGATGTTCTGAGCCGGGCCCGCAAGGCTTTCCCCCATGGTGCCGGCATATTGAATGCTTGTGCCCAACCCGATCATTTGCGTACCAATGTGGAAAAACATGGCTACTACCCCAAGTATCAGGTGTGGATATTGGAAAATGGAGGTATACGCATTTTCCGCCTCGGAAGAGCTTTTGTTAATCACTTTCGGATCTAATTCCGGTAAAAAAGAGGAGTAACGAATAATGGTACCGAAAAAAAATAAAATAATGGCCAAAATAAGGTAAGGCGTCATCACCCCTTGAATGAGCGTGTCCAAAGTTGTATTCAAATCTTCTCCCGTATATACTCCCGCTTCGATTTGCCTCATCAGCTCCCTGTCTGATTCCCGGATGACTACTGCTGCAAATATCAGATTGGCAATCACGCCGGCCAGCTTATTGCCGGTGCCTACAATGCTCATTCGTTTGGCAGCACTCTCAATTGGTCCCACGATGGTTACGTAAGGGTTGGCTGCAGACTGGAGTATAGCCAGGCCCACACCCAGCAAAAACAGTCCCAGCAGGAATACCTGGTAGATACGCCAGTAGGCGGCAGGTACAAAAAGAAATGCACCCAATGCCATACACCATAACCCGAACATCATTCCTCTTTTATATCCTACTTTGTTCAGCAGGAAGGAGGATGGGATGGCCATAATCAGATAGGCGATATAGAAGGCGAAGGTGACCAGGTAGGATTGAAAATTGGAAAGCTGTAGCGTTAACTGGAAATAGGGTATTAAAATGGTGTTTACCCAGGACACCAGACCAAAAATAAAAAACAGGCACGCCAGGATGATCATGGATTGTACCGTAGTGCGTTTGTCTTGCACGTGATTAATTGGGGGAGTAGTGTTCATCTTATGATAGAATTATTAAAAATGGATGAAGCGGAAGCTCCATCCGGCTGCTTTTTGCAAAATTATGGCTTGTAGGCTGAAAAGAATACTTTAAAAACGTAATTCTGTTTTCAAAAAACGTTCATTCAGGTGAAGATGTTTGAATGTTTGTTGTGGCAAAGCTCAAAAAATGATCTTTTCGCATGTAGTTCCAAAGTGGCTTTCGATGCAATATCGCTTTTGAACAGGTCTGTCTTCGCCGATCTCGTTTAGTGAAATAATTCCTGTTGACGTTTGTCGATGTATTTTTTACGATATTCAACAGGCGTATAGCCTTTCATCTTTTTAAAAATACGGGATATGTTTTTGCAATCATTGAACCCCGATTCTATGGCAAGGTCAAAGAGTGTCCTGTCGGTAGTTAACAGCAGATGAGCGAAATAATCGATTCTGCATTGCAGGATAAACTGATAAATGGAAGTTCCCATTTCTTCTTTGAATTTCACTTCCAGATTGCGCCGCGATAACGGAACCATTTCCGAGAATGCTTCAATATTGATATCCGAGGTAAAGTTGTTCTCGATATAGTTGACAACTTTTGAGATGTGCTCGTTGGAGACATTATATTTCTCGGTGGACTTTCTCAGCTCGAACCTTGTGGGTTTAATGACGATGTTAAAGGGTTCTTTCCGCTCTCCCTTCATCAGCCTGTCTATTAACCTTCCGGCTTCATAACCGCCTCTTTCCACATCCGTAACAATGGAAGAGATGGGTGGATCTGACAGGTTACAGATCAGTTCGTCGTTATCAACCCCCAACAATGATATCTCTTCAGGTATTTTGATGTTGTTGATTTTGCATATCTGTGATATCCTTAAAGCAAAATTATCGTCACAGGCGAACAGCCCCACCGGCTTGGGCAGCGACAAGAGCCATTCATCGAGCTGTATGTGGCTGGTTCCCCATTCTTCTCCATCCAGATTCTCACTTTCGAAATATGAATAGGAGTAATTCTCGACTGTTTTTTCTATTTGGGTTCTGAACCCTTCCGCCCTTTCACGCGACCAAACAACATCTTTATTGCCGTAAAAGGCAAAATTACGATAGCGCCGTTTGATGAAAAAATTCGCAGCCATTTGTCCTGTGCCAAAATAATCGCCGGTCAGGTTGGAGAAATAGGGGCTTCGCTCTTTGTAATTTTGAAGCACTATCGGTATGTTTAACGTCGCTAATAGGTTTGTCCCTTCATCGTCCCAACGTGCAATAATGGCATCGGCTTTCCATTCTCTTGCCCACTCCACAATACCCTCTTTGCCATATAGCGTTTTATAGTAAGCAGGTAACCGATAGAAGATCCAGGGGCCGTGTTCTTTGGAATATTGGATCAGGCCCCGTAACAGTCGTCGGCTGAATTCACTGGAGTAGTCAAAGAGGATAAGTATTTTCTTCATAAGTATTGCGTTTTCATTTTGCGAAAAAAAACAATATTAATTCTCAAATATAGATGTTTTTGAATGATATGAAGGGATTAAACGACAAAATTAACAGAAGAGATGAGTAAGGTTTTTATACCTTCGATGTCAGGTGCATGTACAAGGTATTCTGCCGGTTCGTTGTCATCAACTCCTTATACATATTTAGCTTATCGAAATAGGCGCTTATAAGATTACGAAAAATAATGCAATGATGGAACCCGGATTGCATCAGTCTCTATTACTCTTCCCTTCCGCCGATAAAAGTGATGGCCGGGGTGGTGTGATAATTGTCTCTTTTCCAAAAGCGTAGCAGGAAATCGATATCTTTTAAAAATTCTTTCAGAGGGGATGTTTTCAATACAGTCAGTTTCTTCTTGCACTGATTGATGCAAAACAGGACTATCTCCGGAGAAATACTTGGATCCATCAACAGATGTAAAAAATGCTCCTGGCTTAATTTGTCCTGAAAATAGGGGTTATTGGGTAAAGGGAAGGCTGAATTTACGCCAAATAGCAGTTCACATCCCCTTTTGGGATTAAAAAAGACCAATCCCGATTCTGAGATATCGGACGCATCTGATAGATCAAGGGGAGTATTCTCAAGGGTGAGGCCATCTGCCCGGAATCTCTTTTTCGATTGTTCGACCTCTTCGCCGGAAAGGTTCAAAGAGTCATTAAAATGCTGTGTGAAGCCGTCTAAAAAGTCGTTTATTTTTTCGGACGGTAAAAAAGCGATCTGCGATCCGCGGTTATAATCAAGAAAAGCTTTCTCTTGCTTTCGCAGTGTTTCGTCCGCATTATACAGGGAGTGATCCAAAAAGTTTACTTGTGCTCTCGCGGTGAGAGATTGCTTTTCATCCAAAATCAAATCAGCATTGAACCACTTATTTAACATATTTCATCGGGATTTTTGGATAAAATGTTGTTTCATTGAGCAAATAACTCCCTTACCTGTACGATGGAATTTCTCAATGCGTCTGTTTTATTGAATAGAGACGAAATCTATCACACGGATGCTCCCCGTTCATACAAAGAAGGGGCAATGTGTAAAGCGCCCTCTTTTCGATTGTTGTATAGCCGGGAACCTGGGAAATTGCCGTTTACCCCGGTTTCTGCATTGTTTTGATCTTCGCGAAATAGAGACCAAAGGAACGATACAGGAAGTGGGTCCATTTTCCGAAGGGCACGATGATCAGTGCCCACTGTGCCAGTACAGTCAGATGAATGATATACATCCATATATTGTTTTCGAGGAGCTGAAGGTCGATGAAGAGGCGCACCAGGAAGGCGGTCAGCCCCATTAGCAACAGCCAGATCACGAAGAGCCAGTCGGAGGGTTGCGAGAACGTGTTCAGCGCCTTGTTTCGCTTGATTCTGCCCGAGACAAAATGGTAGGTGATCACGAAGATCAGGAAGCTTTCCACATACCCGAGCACAATGATAAAAAGGCTCCCGGTCCCAAACCAGTTGAGAAAAACTGTGGTAAAGAGAAGCGACAGGTAGGAGAACACCAACACCAGGTGCTCCAGCCAGCGGAAGTTGTCCTTATTGTCGCAATCTTTGGCCCTTTTCTGGGTGAACATCTGGACAAACAGCTCGGACAGCGCCGTGAAATAGCTCTTGACCGGTGCTTTCACCCCGCTCTTCACGATGGAGAAATACCACATCCGTAGCAGATTGGGGACAAAGATCACCAGGAAGACGGTGGCGATGGTCAGCATCTCGAAGCGGTGTCCCG
>DMDF01000100.1 GCA_003446605.1 Anaerolineaceae bacterium | reverse complement strand
ATTGCACACCCGGCGAATCTCGTGCTGCCCTATTGCCAGAATGCAATGGTGACCCGATCAATTGAAAACAGGGTTTTCACCATCACCGCAAATCGAATTGGGACGGAAAAAATGGAAGATATGAGGTTAACCTTTACTGGTATATCGCAAATGACGGATCCTTCAGGTGCAATTCGTTACAGAGGCCCGAAAGACAAAGCGACAGTTCATATTATAACCATCGATCCCAATGATGCTCTCGACAAAAATTTAAATCCTCAAAATGATTTATTCAAAGACAGACGACCGGACATGTATCAATTGGTAGAATTCCGAGAACATTAGATCCAGACATATTTAATTTTCTCGAAGAAAAAGGACCAGCGGATATTTTGCTGGTCCTTTCGTTTAATAAATATGCTGTTTATTATCAGTTAACTAAGCGCCAAATTTTTCCAACCTGTTGGCGTGGGCTAAAGCTAAAGGCATCAACTCATAGGCAGGGAACCGTGATCCTAAGCCGCCTGTTAAGCAGGCGCGTTCTCCAAAGCTGTCAATCCCATCTGGTCGACTCAATTTTGAGTAGAACAAAACGGGTACTGGATGCCAGCTGTGGTACTTCATCGCACAAGGTGTGCTGTGGTCACCGGTAATGATCAGTACAGAAGGATCAAGTGCAAGAATTCTCGGCAGCAAGGCATCTACCTTTTCGATCTCACCTACCTTATTTTCAAAGTTGCCATCTTCCCCATAACTATCCGTCTTTTTTATATGGACAAAGAAGAAATCGTAGTTATCCCACTCTTTCTCAAGCAAATCAATTTCTTCTTCATATGAATGTGAAGCAGGTGGACTATCCATTCCTACCAGTTTGGCAACACCACGGTACATGGGATACATAGCAATAGCAAGGGATTTCAATCCAAAAACTTCAGGAAACATCGGCCAATCCGGCCATTGCGCGAAGCCTCGTAAGAGCAGCATATTGGCTGGACTCTCGTCTGCCAGGATCTTTTCCGCTTGACGTACAAATTCCTGCACAATTTCAGCCGCCTTCTCTGATTCTTTGTCCAGCGCTTTGGCAAGCAGCGGCTTTTCACCTGTAACCTGAGGATCCGTTTCCTCAATATTTGAGCTCAGCCCTTCACCGCGAATGACTAAAAGGAAACGATATTCCTTAACTGTCCTCAAAAAGACCTCGACGCCAGGGATCTTAACCTTTTCATTTAACAATTCACACAAACGGTCTGAAATCTCGGTAGGAATCCGGCCCGCGCGACGATCTGTTACCCTGCCCTGCTCATCGACAGTACAAAAATTACCACGAGCAGCAACATCGGTTCTTTTTAAATCAAAATCTATCCCTAATGCCGAGAGCACCCCGCGTCCAACTTTATACTCCAGCGGGTCATAGCCAAACAACGACAAATGAGCTGGTCCGCTTCCAGGCGTTATCCCTGTGCGAATACCCTGGTGCAGCCCCAGCATGCTCTTTTTTGCCAAAGCATCCATATTGGGTGTATGTGCAGCTTCTAATTCTGTTTCCCCACCCTCTTCCATCGGTAAACCACCCAAACCATCCATAACTAACAAGACAATTTTCCCTGTTTCATCATGCCTTAAAAGCGACTGTATCACATCAAAATCCATTATATTTCTCCATTCACTTGTGTTTTTTAATCAATCTAAATGATTCCCAATAAATAATTATAGACTGATTCGCAATTTTTTGACAAACTCATTCCCCATCCTATAACGAGCTTACTTACATTTTTGGATCGCTCTTTAATAAGATTTTTGATTCTTAAATTCTAAATGGACCATTGCTTAAATTTGAATTATCAAATTTCACGATTAACTTGACTTTAATTTAGATATTGTTCATAATATATACCGTTATTATCGTAATTAAAAAATTGTCCTTTTTAAAATTTAAAGGTCATTAATAATAACAATTAAAGTTGAATTTTTCTCAATCAGAAAAAATGAAAACAAATAATAAATCATAAAGAAATGGAGAAAATAATATGGACAAAATAAATCTTAAAACTGTACAAAAATGGGGAATTGTTTTTGCAGCATTTCTACTTCTATTTGCAACACCAATTGGCTTATTGAGCGATGTGTTTGCGCAAGGCCAGGAAACATGTCCTGCTTCGGGAGATTGGATAAAAGTCGACAGCCTTTCTGGCGAGACCTACACATACACAGCACCAGAAGGAAAATTAATAGCAGAAACATGTTACAAAGCTGGTACCGAGGTTGTTTTCAAGACAATCGCCCCACCAGCTTCATCTGTGACCGTTATTTCAACCGTTGGTCATGATTTGAGCCATGCCAGTTTTAGGCTTGTAGATGAACCCAACCCCAGCCCGACACCCACAGAGCCATTTACACCAACACCAACATTTACATCAACGCCCACTGAGCCATTTACACCAACTCCAACAGATGAATTCACGCCAACACCAACAGATGAATTCACACCAACACCGACTGATGAGTTCACGCCTACACCCACTGAGGAGTTCACACCCACACCGACAGATGAATTCACACCAACACCGACTGATGAGTTCACGCCTACACCCACTGAGGAGTTCACACCCACACCGACAGAGGAAATGGAATTTGTTCCTTTGACCATCTCCGGTCTTTGCTCAGGTGCTGTAGCCAGTATAGGCGCTGTACAGACTGAAGAAAATACCATCACCTGGAGGGTGTCTAATAATAATAACCAGGCAGTTTCCTTTACCTGGACAGCCAATAATGGACAAAGCGGTTCAGCCACTGCCCCGGCAAATGGCAGTACTAGTTTTATCACGGCGATTGACGGATCAGTAATATCCCTGGAATATTTCCTCAATGAAGAACCAATGAAGGAACGGACCTCAATCGATCCCTGTGAAGCGCAGCAAGAAACACAGGAGCCAACGCCCACACAAACAGAAGAGGTTACACCAACAGAAGATTCAACAGAAGATCCAACTGCACTGCCAACGGATTCGCAGCCCGACCAACCAGCAGGTGGTAGTGGACCTTCACTTATGACAACAATTATCCCCTTTATGATCGGCATATCTGGTATTGCTGCAGTTTCAACAATTGTGCTGAAGAATAAAAAGGAAAAAATTTCCTAACCAAATTTAAAAACAGTACTTGTCAGCACCTCCAGTGGATAATCTATTGGAGGTGCTGAGCAATGAAAGTAAAACAACAATGAAGATTATCCGATACCTTTCATTAATAATCATTGCATTTCTGCTTACTGGATGCTTTTATCCTGAAGTTAATGCAGAAACGTCTCAATCATTTGACCGTCAAACATCAGCCACCAGTACGCTATATGAAAACATTACGATAGAAGAAGAAAGTCCTCCAATTTCTGAGGCAGCACCTGTTCCAACTAAAACCTTACCAACGATCCTACCCACTTCAGATTTATCACCAGATCTTTATGGTTGTAAAATGAGGATTGAATTTGCCTCGGGACCACTGGAAAAACAGACCAGTGAGTTCACAGTACTTGACGAAACTTATTTTCAAGACAAAGGGGACAACTTCGCTGTAGGAAAAGGAACAGCGATCTATTACGAAACACAACCTTACCTGATCCTCCATTCATCCTATGTCAACGGAAATATGCTCAAACCAATGGAAGCAGAATTCATCCGCAAGTATTTAGAACATTGGGGGAAAAATGGAAACGAGTTTATTCAAGAACGCATTGACGCCCTGATTGGAGCTCAGGTCAACTGGTATTGTAATGAAGACTTGATCCTCGGCACCACAATTAATGGCATTACCAGGCTTTCTCATGAAGCTTCCAACCGGTTGTGGTTGCAACCCAACGAGATAGAAGACATCCTGGAGGATAAAGAAGGACTGACCTCAGAATGGATAGGGGAAATCGCACCAACAGATGATCCGTCGCTATATCTTGGATTCTGTGGTTGGGGACCACCATCGATTGAAAATGGAAGGTATACATATTACAGGTACCTGCTAAATTTCACGATACAAAATTTGAATTAATCGCTGATGCCCCTCTAATCCAATTCACATTGACACATCCCCTGATTTAAGGTAACCTTTTGGCTGTCAATCACACCACTTTAAAAGAGTTCATGACAACGATATACGACAGCGCCAAAAGAAAACATCCTGCCATTGAAGAATTAATCGCATTATGGAGATACCGCGATCTAATTTATCAATTGGTACGTAGAGATATCGTCGCCAGATATAAACGGTCAATATTAGGTGTTGCCTGGACAATGCTTAATCCCCTTGGCACGATGTTGATTATGGTAATTGTATTTTCCAAGGTATTTAATAGGCCAGATAATTATGCAGGATATGTGCTATCCGGAATTATTTGTTGGTCGACATTTTCTCAATCTACCAATATGTCAATGCGTTCCATGGTTTGGGGCAGCCGTTTATTAAACCAGATATATGTTCCAAAGACCTCCTTTGTTTTGTCTACCGTTCTAGCTGGTATGGTAAATTTTGTTCTTTCTCTTGTTCCATTATTTTTGATATTTGCTTTTTCTGGTGTACAGCTACGGCCTTCAGCTCTGCTTCTTCCGATTCAAATGATATTCTTATTCTCCTTTTCCTTAGGGGTTGCACTATTAGTATCAACTTTGGCAGTTTTCTTTCCTGATGTAGCTGATTTATATCCGGTTCTACTGACAGCCTGGATGTATTTAACACCAATAATAATGCCCCTTGAATTTTATCAAGAAATTCTAGACGGTTTGCTTCTATATATCAACCCCTTTTATTACATTGTTAATTTATTTCGAATTCTTATGCTGGACGGATTTGTTCCACATTTGCAGACATGGATTGCAACGGGGGTATCTTCATTTGGGATTTTGATCATTGGGTGGATTTTCTTTACATTGAAAGCTGATGATTTTGCATACAACACATAATTCAACAAATAATGAACCTCAACAGGACTCAGCCATCTTTTTGAAAGATGTATCTGTTCATTATCGCTTACCTAGCGAGACAATAAAAACTTTTAAGGAATATATGATAAGACTGGTCAAGCGAGAGATTGAGCGAAGATCATTTTCAGCACTTAAGAATATTAACCTTGATGTAAAAAAAGGGGAGATATTGGGAATTATTGGACGCAACGGTGCGGGAAAATCAACGTTGATGAAAGTAATTTCTAAGGTCTTAATCCCGAGTGAAGGGCGGGTATGGATTAATGGTCAAATCAGCCCCTTGCTACAACTCGGCGCTGGATTTCATCCCGAACTTACAGGCAGGGAGAACATTTACCTGAATGCGACGTTGTTAGGCCATTCTCATAATCAAATTGAACAAAAACTAAACAACATTATTGAATTTGCTGAAATCGGGGATTTCATCGAAGCGCCACTTAGAACATACTCTTCTGGTATGCGCGCACGATTAGGGTTTTCGGTGGCAACAGCGTGGAAACCCGACATCTTATTATTAGACGAAGTTCTGTCTGTAGGAGATGTTGCATTTAGAGAAAAATGCGTTGATCGCATGAGTTATTTTCGGGATCAAGGATCAACAGTCTTAATTGTATCTCATTCTATAGAAAGCGTTCAAGAGACATGTCAGAATACTATATGGTTGGATAAGGGGGAAATAGTTGGATCAGGTGAAACTGTTCATGTATGCGACGCCTATCAAAAAGAAATGCAAAGAAAAAAATCAAAAATAGATGGGAAATTATTTTAGAAGCTTTAGACAAAATTATCACAACAAATATTCATTTTTGAATCGAGTTCATCAGAGCATAAATCTTCAATATTGAACATAAAAATTTTCATTTTTAATTTCTGCTATAATCGTTATTGTTATAATTGATTGGAGCAATTTAATATATGGAATTTATTAATACAAAAATACCAGATGTAATAATTATTAAACCGATAGTTTTTGAGGATGATCGCGGCTTTTTTATGGAGTCTTATCAAAAACAAGCCTTTTATGAAGTCGGCATTCCACATGAATTTGTTCAGGATAACCACTCATCCTCTCAGATGGGTACATTGCGAGGTCTGCATTATCAGCTCACCCACACGCAGGGGAAATTAGTGAGAGTGGTCATTGGAGAAATTTTTGATGTGGCAGTTGACCTGAGAAAGTGCTCACCCAATTTTGGCCACTGGGTCGGGGCGCGTCTTTCTGCAGAAAATAAGCACCAAATCTGGATCCCTCCAGGCTTTGGACACGGCTTTCTTGCCCTTTCCGACCGCACAGATGTCCTTTATAAAGCGACCGATTATTATGATCTGGGAGGTGAACGCTGCATCCGCTGGGATGATCCTGATTTAGCAATTGATTGGCCGATTCCAGAAAATATTACACCCTTGATCTCACAAAAGGATTCGTCCGCCCTATATTTTAAAGAAGCAGAGGTATTTTCATGACTCGAAAGCTCCTGGTAACAGGCGGCGCAGGTTTCATTGGCTCCAATTTTGTTCGGCACATACAAAATGTATCACCAAAGACGCAAATTACTAACCTGGATTTGCTGACGTATGCAGGCAGTCTTGAAAACTTAAAAGATCTTCCGGTGCCTCAGAATCACCATTTTGTACATGGGGACATTCGAGATCAATCCCTGGTAGAGAAATTACTCAGAGAAAATCAGATTGACACGATTGTCCATTTTGCCGCAGAATCTCACGTAGATCGCTCTTTACAAGGACCTTCCGCCTTCATTCAGACCAACATTGATGGGACTTTTTTATTGCTTGAAGCAGCACGAAAGGTCTGGCTTGAAGAAAAAATAGTTGAACCAGCAATGGCGCGCTTTCACCACATTTCAACCG
>DMDF01000084.1 GCA_003446605.1 Anaerolineaceae bacterium | reverse complement strand
ATCTACAAAACAGACACCGTGCTCCTCAGCTTGTTTTTTATCATTCTTATGTGAGAAAACATTCACCTGCATACCAAAAGCTTGAGCATATTTTGCAACTTGCATTGCCACATGACCGAAACCAATAAGTCCGAGGATTTTCCCCAAAAGTTCATTGCCAGAAAATCTCGTGTATGGATTGTCACCATCCAGGTTCCAAATAACATCGGCGCTCGTATCGCAGGTCGAGAAGTCTGCTGCGGGGTTCCCGAGATACTTCCCTGAGCGAAGGGCGCGTTCAGCTTGAGTGATATGCCTTGCTTGGGATAAGATCAATCCCATTGTGTATTCTGCGGCAGCAATAGCATTCCTCCCGGGAGTATGCAATACACAGATATGGTGTTTTTCTGCAGCTTGAATATCCACATTGGCTGGATTACCACGGGAGACAGCGATCAACTGAAGGGAAGGTGAATTTTCGATAACCCGTGCGGTGACTTTTTCATAGCCTACGAGAAGAAGATGGGTATCCTGTAAGGCATTGATCAATTCATCTTCATTCATTCGATAACCGGTTGTGCCCCACCCGGCTTGTTTCACACGACATCGCGTTTGTAATCGTGCCAGTTCAGAGTCACTGATACGCATAGTAACAAGTGCATTTATCTTTTTACTTATCGTCATCGTAGAATTCACATAACGCTACTTCTTAATTGAATGGAAGAATTATATTCACTTCTGGAATAAAGATACGAATTTTCTTCGCTACCCTGCCAGTTTAAGTATTTCTTCAGCAGTGAATCGATCTGTAATAATGGTATTGATCAAACCTCCCCGGATTGCACCCAAGATTGCTTTTACCTTTTCAGGACCACCGGCAACGCCAACCACACGAGGTATTTTCTTGATCGTCTCATAATTTACTCCAATAATACGGTTGTTGATATCGGATTCAATCTGGTTTCCCTCAATATCGTAGAACAGAAGGCTCACATTGCCAACCGCACCTTGTGCTTTGATCTCATCCAGTTCTCTGCGAGAAATGATGATTTCATCACGCATCAACATGGAATGGGTTTGATTCGCTCCTATTCCGGCAAAAACGATATCGGCATCTTTCACCAGATCCAATGCTTGCTGAATATATTTATCTGAACGTAGGATTTGTGCTGATTCAGCTGAAGTAACAATTCCGGGCGCTAATATCAGGGACATCTTTGCATTCAATGCCAGTGCCGTACGATTAACCAGATCTGTAGCATGTGTATTTGTTTGGGGATCACCCAACCCACCCACCATCTGGATCACAAGGCAGTTCTGCTTTTTTTCCTGTTTTAAATTGCCAACCATAGAAGCAAGTGTCGCTCCCCAGGTTAAACCAATAATATCGCCATCCAACACGATGCGGCGAAAATATTCAGCGGCAGCCAAACCAATATCACGAGATATTCCCTCCGGGGTTACAGGTTTGGTCAGATCCACAATAACGGCTTCTAATAAATTAAAACGAGTCTCAAGTTGCTCTTCTAATTCGGTAAAATCTCCTGGTTCTTGTGCAATACTGATTTTGACAATTCCCTGGCGCATAGCTTCTTGCATCAGGCGTGAAACACGAGGTCGGGAAATCCTCAACCTCTTTGAGATCGTATCCTGTGTCAACTCATTCTCATAATATAGTTTGGCAATCTTTATCATCAACCGTTGATTTTCAGTCATACAGTCAATTCTCCCTGAATCGTTGCTTTTATCTTATAAAACCTTCTTGTTTTTGCATAGAACTATAATCTTTGCAGTATTTTTTATAACGAGCATAATCCTCATCCCAAATCTGTGAATTCGTTGGAACGAAGGTATTGGGATTAAACGATCGTTTTACAATTTGCCGTATCTCGTGAAGATTATTCACATATCCAAGTCCCATCGCTTGTACAAGAATATTTCCCGTAGCCGTTGCTTCTTGTGGACCTGCAATAACTGGACGAGAACAATTATCTGCCGTCATTTGGTTTAAAAGTGCGTTTTTTGATCCACCACCGATAATATGGATAACATTGATCTTTCTCTGTAAAATAGTCTCAAAATTATCCAGAAGGCTGCGGTAAAGAAAGGACAGACTTACAAGAATACATTTTACCATTTCACCTTCCGTCCGCGGAACACACTGCCCGGTCTGCCGGCAATAATAACTGATACGTTCACACATTGGTCCAGGAGCAGTAAAAAGAGAATCTGTCACATCGACAATAGAACGCGATGTGTGAACTTCAGCTGCCAATCGAGTAAGGTCATCATAGGTGTAACACCTACCTTTTAATTCCCACTCGTGTTTGCACTGCTGCAGCAACCACATGCCCGGAACAATTTTAAGAAAGCGTGTGATGCCTTCTGGATTACCCTCATTCGTAAATTCCGCTTTCATGCTTTCAGCCTGTAAAAGGGGTTGCGATAATTCAACACCAACCAACGACCAGGTCCCCGAACTGATGTAAAGATAATTGGGATCATCTACCGGTACTGCTGTTACTGCACTTGCTGTATCATGGCAAGCCGGTAATACAACTTGGATAGATAGCTTTTTATCATCGGGGGTGAGATGCGCATGAATTTTTCCCAGCCTGGTTCCGGGTGCCAGCACTTGCTGAAAAATACCGGTCG
>DMDF01000155.1 GCA_003446605.1 Anaerolineaceae bacterium | reverse complement strand
TCAGAATCAGTAATTCCATGAGATTATTATGCACAGGGGAAGATAATGTCTGAATCACATAACAATCCTGCCCGCGCACACTGCTGTGCAATTTCACAAAAATATTCTCGTTGGGAAAGGTGGTAATGGTACGCTCACAGAGCGGTACTTCAAGGTTGGCAGCAATGTCCTCCGCCAGATCAGGGCAGGCAGAACCGGCATACAGTTTGATACCACCGTACATCATGCGATCATGTCTCAAAGGGCTAGTAGTCATGCTATTTCATTCCTCTCCACTCATCTCTTAATATTCCCATCCACAGCATATCATAATACTTTCCATCCAAAAAGCTGGCTTCGCGCAGCCTACCCTCATGTTGAAAGCCCACTTTCTCATAACACCGAATACCGCGTTTATTCGCCTCAAACACCCGCAAATAAATACGGTGCAAGTTCAATGTGAAAAATCCATAGTCCAGCATGAGGGAAATAGCCTTCGTTCCAATGCCTTTATCCCAGAAATTCTTATCCCCGATGAATAAACCCAATTCCGCATGATGGGATTGTTGGTCCAACGCCATAAAGCTTATGTTACCCACTGGAATCCAATCCCTTTCTTGCTTAACTTCTATTACCAGTGGTTGTTCTGCCTGTGGTGATTGGAGGGTCTGTTCGAACCAGCGTTCCTCCTGAGCATTGGAAATGGGCGCATAGTGATTGAGATATCGTCTCACTTCAGGGTCGTTCAGCCAAAGCGCAAATAGCGGGAGATCTTCCCTTTCAATTCCCCGCAGACGAATTCCGTCACCAATGATCATGTTTTTCTTTTCTTTATGGATGTAATCGATTTGGTCCACGGAACAGATAGACTGTTTCACGGATATTTTGTATTTGCAACAGCACCATCAGTAAGCGCGACAGACCCATGCCAAAACCGCCATGCGGGGGGCAGCCAAAGCGGAAAAAATCCAGATAGAATTGGATGTTTTCCAGTCCCAACCCTTTTTCTAACGCCTGTTTCTTGAGCACTTCGTAGCGATGTTCGCGCTGCGCACCGGTGGCAATCTCCAACCCGCCTGCGATCAGGTCAAAACTGCGCGTGAGCGAGCCATTCTCTGGGTGGCGCATGTGGTAGAAGGGACGGACGTTGACCGGCCAATCGATCAAGAAGAAGAAATCATGGTTGAATTCGTCTTTGACATACTGTGCCAGTGCACGCTCACCACCTGGATCCAGGTCTCCTTTTTTCTCGGGAGGGAGTTCATAGCCAACCTTTTTCAACGCAAGCATGGCTTTCTGCATGGTGATGCGCGGGAAGGGAACTTCTGGAACCTGCAATTCAAAGCCATAGGCTGTTTCGATCTGTTTTCCGTGTTTTTCTTTCACCTGCTGGTAGGCATATCGCAGCCAGCGTTCGGTGAATGCCATTACGTCCTCATGGCTATCGATCCAGGACATTTCCATATCCAAGCCGGTGAATTCCGTCATGTGACGAGAGGTGAAAGAAGGGTCAGCCCGAAAGACCGGACCAACCTCGAAAACACGCTCGAAGCCTGCTGCCATCCCCATCTGTTTGTAAAACTGAGGGGATTGCGCCAGATAGGCTTTGCGGTCAAAGTAATCCAATTGGAAAAGTTCCGCACCGCTTTCGCTGGGGCTGCCCATGATCTTGGGCGAGTGGATCTCCATAAAGTGATTCTGTAGCCAGAATTCACGCATGGCATGTTCCAGCGTGGTCTGCACTTCAAAGATAAGCAGATTCTGCGAGCGGCGTAAATCAAGGTAACGCCAATCCATGCGAAAATCGACCGCCGGCACATTATCGTCATCGAACGGATCATAGGGCATAGGAATCTCGGCTGCGTTTTCCACTTTCAAGTCCTGCAGCTGGATCTCCAGACCACCCAGCTTTACCACATCATTCTTGACCACTTTGCCGGTCACGGTCAATGCTGATTCACTCCCCAAACTGGAGATAAGATTTGCCAGTTCTTCATTCGCCGGGCGGTAATGCGCCACCTGCACCAAACCAGTGCGGTCGCGCAGGATTAAAAATTGCATTTTCTTTTGGTCGCGCAGGGTTTGTAACCAACCCTGTACTTTTACTTCCTGGTCGATATGATTGCTGAGATCACTGATATAGGTACGCTGCATAATTGCCGCTTCTCCTTATAATAATAAAAACACTTTTTAAGATTTTAATGCGAAAACGAAATCATGGGGGAATAATTGTGAATTTTTAAGGAAGTGTCAGGGTTGAATACGTGCAACAGCCGCGTAAGGTGCCAAGTCGCGCATGAAAACCTTCTCAAAGACGTCCTGATATTCCTGCTTATCTAAAATTTGCTGCCACTCCAATTGCAACTTGCGTTGCAACAGCCCGCGTACGAAAGTCTGTAAATGCGCCTGATCGCGCTGTTGCCAGCCTGTGCTCTTCTTAAGAAAATTGGCGTGTGCAAAAATAGCGTCGATCAGCTGGGGGATGCCCTCTGCTTCGATTGCAATGGTGCGTTGAATGGGGGGAACCCAGATATGCCCTTCCCTTCCCGCTGTTGGATAGCCCATGGATAGCATAGCTTTCAATGCCATTTCTGCAGCATCCACGCCCGAGCGATCGGCTTTGTTCAAAACCAGGATGTCTGCAATTTCCAGAATACCGGCTTTGGCTGCCTGAATGTCATCCCCTAAACCGGGTGCTTCCACCACCAGCACACTGTGAGCCAGGCTGGCGATCTCCACCTCCGATTGCCCAGCGCCTACGGTCTCGATCACAATGAAATCATATCCAGCAGCATCCAGTATCAG
>DMDF01000150.1 GCA_003446605.1 Anaerolineaceae bacterium | reverse complement strand
CCATAAGCTTCAAAACGTTTGGCGCGATCTTCCGTGAAAGCCAGATCTGTTGATCCATCAATGGAAATTCGGTTATCGTCATACAGATAGATCAGCTTCCCGAGTTGAAGCGTACCGGCTAATGAAGCTGCTTCAGATGTAACTCCTTCCATTAGATCGCCATCCGTTACGATAGCATATACATAATGATCAACCACGTCAAAATCAGGGGTATTAAACTCTGCCGCCATATGGGCTTCTGCGATTGCCATTCCAATGCCATTGGCAAAACCCTGCCCCAAAGGACCGGTGGTAGTTTCAACCCCGGGGGTCAAACCATATTCAGGATGCCCGGGTGTGAGGCTGCCCCACTGTCTGAATCTTTTTAGTTCTTCCAGACTGAGATCAAAACCGGTCAAATGCAGCAAGGAATAAAGCAGCATCGATCCGTGACCACCCGAAAGGATAAAACGGTCGCGATTGAACCAATCTGGATTGGATGGGTTGACTTGCAGGTGTTTGGTCCAGATAGTATAGGCGATCGCAGCAGTACCCATCGGCAAGCCGGGATGCCCCGATTTTGCCGTTTGGACACCATCAACAGATAAATAACGCAATGTTTTTATTGCTCTCGATTCCAGGTCTTTTGTTGTACTCATTTTTCATCCTTGGGACAGTAATTTTTGTTATTCTACCATGCGCGTAAATTCCATAGCAATTATGGAAAATGGTAAACGGTGGGTTACTCAAACAATAAAATTAATTCTATCCCTATCTATCAACTAAATAAAAATGTATCCGTAGCATCACAGACTGAATCAGGTCAATCCATTGGAATATTTCTCCCTATCATATTCAGCGATCATTTTCTTTTTAGCCGCAAACTGTTGGTCACCACAAAAACACTTGAAAAAGCCATCGCTCCTGCCGCAAACATCGGGCTGAGATACCCCATGGCTGCCACAGGGATCAAGATAGCGTTATAAAAGAAAGCCCAAAACAGATTCTGTTTGATGGTCTGCAGCGTTTTTTTAGAAAGCTGTATCGCCTCCACCACTTTACTCAGTTCCCCGCTCAACAGCGTAATGGGCGCAGTAGAAAGCGCCACATCCGTACCCGTTCCCACCGCAATACCAACATCAGCCTGCGCTAGTGCCGGAGCATCATTGACGCCATCCCCAACCATGGCTACTTTTCGTCCCTGCTGTTGAAGTTCCTTAATAGCATCTGCCTTTCCCATAGGGAGCACATCTGCCATCACCTCATCAATACCTGCCTGCCGTGCAATTGCTTCTGCTGTGTTCTTGTTATCGCCGGTGAGTAAAACAACACGCATACCCATTTTTTTTAGTTCTTTGATTGTAGATAACGATTCAGTCTTGATCTGGTCTGCGATACCAAACACACCCACCATTTCTTTATCCACCGCCATGTAAATTCCGGTCAGTGCGTTTTGTTGCAAATAATCCTGCAAGGTCTCATCATGCTCAAATGGAACGTCTTGCTGTTGAAGGAAACGTTCATTTCCAATTTCAACCAGGGTATTTCCCACCCTGGCAGAAACCCCCATACCAGCATACGCATGGAAATCATCCATTTTGCCTGCCGTCAAACCACGATTACCGGCTTCTGCTAGAATGGCTTCACCCAGCACATGCTCACTACCATTCTCAACACTGGCAGCTAATGTGAGCAATTCATTCTCACCATACTTAGTGCCGGTCACAAATATCCGGATAACTGAAGGCTGCCCTTTTGTAATCGTACCCGTCTTGTCAAAAACTACTGTATCAACACTACCTGCCCGTTCCAATGCTTCGGCTGAGCGAAATAGAATTCCCATCTCCGCACCCCTACCGGAGCCGACCATCCCAGCCGTAGGTGTTGCCAGCCCCATAGCACACGGACAGGCTATCACTAATACCGCGGTCATGTTGATCAATGCTCTTGAAAAGACCGTTTGATCGGCAGCTGTAATCGGGATATCCAGGACAAAATTCCAGAGAATGAAGGTAATCAGTGCCAGTACGATCACAATGGGGACAAAATAAGCTGAAACAGAATCCGCCAGTCGCTGAATGGGCGCTTTACTGCTCTGAGCCTCTTCCACCATTTTGATGATCTGTGAAAGAACGGTATCTTTCCCGATCTTGGTTGCCTGAAAAGTGATGACTCCCTGCTTATTGATCGTCCCACCGATCACCTCATCCCCCACCTGTTTTTTGGCTGGCAGTGATTCTCCGGTTATCAGTGACTCATCCACCGACGTGTGCCCGTCTGTTACTTTTCCATCTACTGCGATCTTCTCTCCGGGACGAACCACGATTCTGTCACCGATCTGGATTTCCTCAATAGGTAATTTTTGCTCTTTTCCATCTCGCAGCACGGTAGCATTTTTAACCTGTAAATTAACCAGTTTTTTGATCGCCTCACTGGTGCGTCCTTTCGCTTTTACTTCCAGATATTTCCCTAGCCGGATGAGAGTAATGATCATCGCGGAGGTTTCGAAATACACATGCCCTTGTACAAGTCCTATCATTACCAGAATGGAAAAAATATATGCAACACTGGAGC
>DMDF01000022.1 GCA_003446605.1 Anaerolineaceae bacterium | reverse complement strand
CCATGAAATACAATCCACGTATTAACGAAGAGACTGCCAGATTACCCGGTTTTGCATTCACGCACCCCCTGCAACCCATTGAAACTGTCCAAGGAAACCTGGCACTCATGTACCAATTACAGGAGTGGTTGAAGGAAATTAGTGGTTTTGCCGGTATCACCCTGCAACCTGCAGCTGGAGCCCATGGGGAGCTCGTCGGTGGTTTGATCATGCGTGCTTATCACCTAAGCCGCAATGACACCAAACGAACAAAGATACTTGTTCCTGATTCAGCACACGGGACAAATCCCGCCACTTCAAACATGAGCGGCTTTGACGTTATCAACATTCCATCGGACGAACGGGGGAATATTGACCTCGAGAAATTAAAAGAAGTATGTGATGATTGTGTGGCTGGTTTGATGCTGACCAATCCAAACACACTTGGCTTATTTGAAGAACATCTGTTAGAAGTAATTGACATCATCCATCAAAAAGGCGGTTTGGTTTATGGCGATGGCGCTAACTTCAACGCTCTGCTGGGAATCATGAAACCCGGGGAATTAGGCTTTGATATCATGCATTTCAATCTGCATAAAACCTTCTCCACTCCGCACGGTGGTGGCGGACCGGGTTCGGGTCCGGTAGGGGTTGCGGCTCATCTGGTCGATTTCTTACCATCCCCGGTCATTGGCATTGTGGAGGAAGGTGATGAAGAACTACCGCCATTGTATGGCTTTATCAACCCTTCAAAGACCATCGGCAGAATTAAAGCCTTCTACGGTCATTTTGGCGTTCTCGTACGAGCGTTCACCTACATCGCCATGCAAGGGGCTGAAGGACTGCGAGAAATATCGCAATATGCCGTGCTGAATGCCAATTATCTCAAATCCCTTATTCAGAATGCTTACAATATTCCTTTCAATCGCACTTGCATGCACGAATTCGTTGCTGAAGGTTTCTGGGAAGATGCCCCGGACATCCATGCACTGGACGTTGCCAAACGCATGATGGATTATGGCGTTCATCCCCCAACCAATTATTTCCCTCTAATCGTGAAAGAAGCGCTCATGATTGAGCCAACGGAGACAGAGTCGAAACAAGCAATCGATTATTTCGCCGGGGTGTTGAACACCATTGCAAAGGAAGCACACAGCAATCCGGAACTACTTCATACAGCCCCACATAGTACTCCTATCGGTCGACTCGATGAAGTAAAAGCTGCCAAAGAACTGGTGCTATGTTGTTGGGTTCGTCCGGAAGATTAAATATTGAAATAGAGTAAAAAAGACCGCCCCAAAAAGTGGGCGGTCTTTTTTACTTCAGTTTTTCCTCAATGAAATTCCTGGCTGTCTGCAATGCTTCATCTATTTTCGCGGGATCTTTACCACCCGCCTGCGCCAGGTCGAGTCTTCCCCCTCCCTTTCCTCCTACCAGCGCTGCGGCTGCATTGACCACATCTCCGGCTTTGATGCCTTTATCGATCAGATCTTCGGTCACGGTAGCGATAAAGTAAGGTTCATTCTTCTCATTAATTCCAGCAAAAACCGCAGAACCTGACGTATTCTCGTTACGGAATCGATCTGTCAGCTCTCTAGCAATAGTGATCTCGGTTCTACCCAGGTTCAGGGTCATAATCTTGCTGTCTTGCTTCATTTCAGTATTTTGTAGAGCTTCGTTGTATTGAAACATCGCAAATTTCCGTTGCCCTTCCTGGTTTTCCTTTTCAAGTGTCTGCTCTTTTTCGAGCAAAGTATCCAGCTTACTTTCTACTTGATCCATACCAGATTGCAATTTTTCCGCGATAGACTGTAATTGGGTAAATCGTTTATTGATTAACACCTGTGCTTCACGACCGGTTACTGCTTCGATGCGGCGAATTCCGGCAGCGGTGCTTCCTTCGCTGATGATAATGAAGCTGCCGATCTCACCGGTCTCATCCACATGAGTGCCGCCGCATAATTCGTACGAAGTTACATCCTTGTCACCGATCACTACCGTTCGCACCTTTTCACCATATTTCTCACCAAAGAGCGCCATGGCTCCCTCATTGATGGCGTCCTGTAAGTTGCGCTCGTTGGTTTGCAGCGGTTCATTATTCAGCACAGCATTATTCACAAAATCCTGTACTGCCTGGAGCTCATCGTTTGTCAATGGATCTGGGTGGGTAAAATCAAAGCGTAGACGGTCAGGAGCTACCAGAGATCCAGCCTGTCTGACATGGGTTCCAAGTATCTTGCGCAGCCCGGCGTGCAAGAGATGTGTTGCGGTGTGGTTGCGCATGATATCCTGACGTCTTTTCATATCAATGGATATATGTGCACGATCACCAACTTTCGGATTACCTTTCGTCACTTTCCCAACATGCACGATCAGCCCTGTAGTTGGTTTGCGGACATCCTCAATCTGGATCTCCCAGCTTCCATCGTCAGCAGAAATCAAACCATTATCAGAGACCTGCCCACCAGATTGAAGGTAAAAATTCGTCTTGGGGATGACCACTTCCACATCCTGACCCAATTGGACGGCATCCACCAGATCATCACCAGCGATCAAAGCAAGGATCACTTGATCATTGATC
>DMDF01000040.1:2098-15264 GCA_003446605.1 Anaerolineaceae bacterium | reverse complement strand
CGCCGGAGTTGATCAAAGGGCAAGATCCCACACCCCAAACAGATATCTACGCGCTGGGCATTGTGTTGTATGAGATGCTCACAGGCGGTGAGAGGCCCTTCACTGGCGAGCGAGCTACCATTACTGGAACGACAGCAGAGAAGGTGAGGTGGGAACATCTCAACTTGGATCCGAATCCTGTTACAACGGTCAATTCAAGCGCCATTGTGAGTTTTGAAAAAATCATTAAAACGTGTTTGGAGAAAATACCTTGTGATCGGTATTCTAATGTAATAGACCTGATCGATTCTGTTGAAACGATAAAAGATAATGGTTCATATGATCTGAATGATTATGGACAGAAAAAAGAAGAATCTTCAGACGATGAGCTAAATCGTGAACAAAAAAATGTTATTGTGTATAAAAAAGAAAAGAAGAAAAATAAAGGAAACCGAACAGGTTGGGTTGTGGGAATATTATTTATTTGTGTCGGTGCATTGACAGTGATAGTGAATTATCAATCTTTTCCTTGGAAAAGTAAAAAAATAGATACAAAACCCGTAGTTGAAGATGCTGCTACTCAAGTAGGGGTAATTGCACCAACAGCTACCTTTGAAAAAGAATTACATCAAATAACTCCTTTACCTTCACTTAAAAATATCACACAGGAAAATATAAATGGTTTGCAAGAAGTAAATAGGATGAAGGTAGGTAATTATTCTATTGAGCGCATGAGTTTTTCAGAAGACGGTGATTTTTTATGGATTTTGGATAATGCTGACTTTATTTCTCTTTCCACTCAAACGTTTGCGATTGTAGATAAAACTGAATTTTCAGATTCATATGATGATGATGAGATCTATTTGAATTCCACCTATCACGTTCTTGGAAATAAAATTTACTCAAATTCTGATGCACGGCTTGTTTTTGAAATACCAGATGGAAATAGAATTATAGGTTTTTCTGAAGATAATTCAATTTTTTTTACATATTTCATTATGGAACTTAGAAATAACTCAGAATTCTGGAAAGTAAAAGTATGGGATTTACAGGAAGGGAAAAATATATGCAATACTACAGAATTGAGTACTTATGGTCCCGAAGGAACAACATATTTAGTTAATTGGGGGAGTAACTTCATTACTTCTGAAAAAGCAATATACCTGGAAAAAGGAAACGAATTTATGGGAATACTTGATTATAGCAAAATTGTTTCCTTATGGAATAGTGCGAATTGTAAAAAAATTGATGTAATGGAATTTGCCTCTGATTGGGATTATTTATCGCAATTTAGCGAATCATCTATTTGGGTTAATAAAGAAGGGGAAACTTTATTGTTGATGGCCGACAATGGAAAACTAGTTACCAGTAATAATACATCAGCGAAATTAATGTATGAAACACCTAACGATGTAAAATCTCTAATCTTAAAGAAATCAGAAATAATTATTTTTTCCTATGAGAACACGATTGAATTTAGAGACCTGCAGACGCTTTCATTGATAGATTCTTTTTTAATTAATGAAAAAATCTCATCAATTGTTTCCAATAGCGATGAGACTATATTATTGGTGGGTACTAACGATGGAACGATTGTACAATACGGCGTTTTGCATTAAATATATTTAGATAAGTGCGGACAGGAAGATCACATGACTATTTTGGTGGGTAAGAAATTAAAGAACCGTTACCGCATAGAAGAATTTCTCGGTCGTGGGGGCATGGCAGAAGTATACAAGGTGTGGGATACCCAACGAGGGGTGCCGCTGGCGATGAAGGTGCTGCGCGAAGATCTGGCAGAGGATATCGTCTTCATGCGCCGCTTCGAGCGCGAAGCGGTCAACCTGACGCGCTTGCAGCATCCCAACATTGTGCGTTGCTATGGCTTGGAAAGAGAAGGGCGCACCGCCTACATGCTGATGGATTACATTGATGGCTGGACGTTGCGCAGTGAGATCTTTGATGCACATGGTCCGCTTTCCATGCCGCGTATTCTCGAGGTGATCCAGCCGGTGTGCTCTGCCTTGAGTTATGCCCATCAAATGGGTATGGTGCATTGCGATGTGAAGAGCGCCAACATCATGATCCACAAGAATGGCACGGTCTATCTGACCGATTTTGGCATTGCGCGCGGCATGGATGCGGCTACCTCCACCATGGTGGGAGTGGGCACGCCAGCCTACATGGCGCCGGAATTGATCAAAGGAGAAGACCCTACCCCGCAGACGGATATCTATGCCTTGGGGATCGTGCTGTACGAGATGTTGACGGGAGGCGAACGCCCCTTCACTGGGGAGCGGGCAACCATTACCGGAACTACTGCTGAGAAGATCAGGTGGGAGCATTTGCAGCTGCAACCCATCCCACTCAGATATTTCAACCCTACCGTTAATAGCGAAATGGATCAGATCTTCTTGCGTTGCATTCAGAAAGACCCACACGATCGTTTTCAAAGTATTAATGATCTCTTCAGAGCTTTGCATGCTGCCACGGCGAATGCAAAGCCTGTAAAAGCGCATCGACCTGTCCAAACTGGCATACCGCATATTCCGGGCAATGTTCCATCTTCTTCTGCTTCAAAAGCGGTCAGTTCAATACCATCACGTGAGCAAAGTGTTCCAGCAAATGCTGGGGCTGCCGGGGAACGCGGCAGCAAGGGGATCATCGCTGCAGTTGTATTATTTCTGGGTATCATCCTTTTTGTTGCATTGAATGGAGCCGAAAAAGAAAGTAGGGGAACAGTATCCTTATCAAATGCTCCCAATAGCAGTACGCGTGCGGTTCAATCTGATACTCTGGATACTTTCCCAACACATGCCCCGCAGGTAACTGCAATGCCAGTGACCATTGGATCATTAATAACCTCGCCCAAGGACAATATGGTCATGGTGTACGTACCAGCGGGGGAATTCGAAATGGGATCTTCCGATCAGGATACCAGTGCTGATGAAGATGAAAAACCGCAGCACACGGTTTACCTGGATGCTTTCTGGATTGACCAAACCGAGGTGACCAATGCCATGTATCGAGAGTGCGTGCAGGAAGGAGTTTGCTACGCGCCGAAGAAGTATTCACATGATGACAATACAGGGTCTCGACATTTTGATGAAGAAGATGAAATAAATACTGCTTATGATGATTACCCGGTTATCTATGTAGACTATGAGGACGCGACCATTTACTGCGAATGGGCGGGCAAGCGACTACCCACCGAAGCCGAATGGGAAAAAGCGGCTAGAGGAACAACGGGATATCGTTATCCCTGGGGAAATCAAACTCCGACATCATCGCAGGCGAATTTTGGGAATAATATCGGTGATACGGTCAGAGTGGGCAACTATCCATCGGGCGCGAGCATGTACGGTGCATTGGATATGGTTGGCAATGTGTATGAATGGGTCAGTGATTTGTATTCGGAAGAATATTATAAAGATAGCCCATTGAATAATCCACTGGGACCCAGTTATGGTGATGTACATGTCCTGCGCGGTGGGTCGTTCTTCGCAGATGCGAAATACTGCCGTAGTACATATAGGAGCAAACCTTTAACTATCAAGCAGGAAGCCTATGCTTCTGGCAACTGGGGGTTCCGCTGCGTAATTTCAGAAGTTGTTGAAAGGTAATGCTATTTCAATTTGAGTAATTTTTCGAGATTGAGGAGGAAAGGATCATTGGGAAAATGATTGAGAAAGAAAGAAGAGAGAAATTGTTCTAGTGTGTTGACGTCATAAATTTTAGAGGGAGAGGATCATATGGAATCATTGCAGGGGAAAATACTAAAGAACCGCTATCGTATTGATGAAGCCTTGGGGCGTGGGGGAATGGCGGAGGTGTACAAAGCGTTTGACCAGAAGCGCGCAAGTTATGTTGCCATTAAGTTGTTGAGGGAAGATCTATCCCGTGATAAGGTCTTCATCAGGCGCTTTGAACGTGAGGCAAAGACCTTGTCACAGCTTCAACATCGCAATATTGTGCGTTTTTATGGGATGGAGCGGGATGGGCTGGATGTTTTTATTGTGATGGATTTTATTGAGGGAGAGGCGCTTCGCGATGTGATCTTTAATTCAAAAGAACCAATGGCGGTGGACCGTATGATTTCTTTGGTCGAACCGGTATGTTCTGCGTTGCATTATGCCCATGAGATGGGTATTGTGCATTGCGATATCAAACCTGCTAATATCATGCTGGCAAAAAACGGGGAAGTGATGGTGTCAGATTTCGGTATTGCCCGTAGCATGGATGCTGCGACATCCACCATGGTGGGAGTGGGAACCCCTGCGTATATGGCGCCGGAATTGATCAAAGGGGAAGATCCTACCCCGCAGTCAGATATTTATTCATTGGGAATTACGATCTATGAGATGGTTACCGGAGGAGAAAGACCATTTACCGGAGATCGTGCGGGTATTACCGGAACGACTGCTGAAAAAGTCCGTTGGGAACATCTCAATGGAAAGGTCGTGTCACCTAAAAAACATAATAAACTGATCCCAAAACATATTGAGGCTGCCATCATGCGCTGTCTTGAAAAAGAACCAGGGGATCGATTCACAACAGTTCAGGATCTGTTTTTCGCGCTGACGCACGAACCTGTTGAAAAACCAACAAAAAAAACAGCAACAACGGAAAAGATAGAAGAGCAGAAAAGTACGTCTGAAGAAAAACACATAGAAGAAGAGCAAGACGAAAATGAAAACTCAGCAGACCAGGAAAACGACACCTGGTTTAAAAAAGCTGGAGCGAGAATAACCAAGGAGTGGAATCTCATGACAAAACAAGCCCGTATCGTCGTAATTGCCGTGATGGCAGTATTATTGGTATCTAATATTATCTTTGCAGTACTGGCATTCAAGAAAGATCCTGTACCACAAGCTGATGTAGCTGATCTGGTCGCGACCGAACCCGCACTGCCTACCAGAACGCCAATCCCAACCAGTACGCCGCTTCCAGTTCCGGTATGCGAATTAACGGATACTGATGTGCTTGTATCTGGATGGCAGGAAAATTATTGCGCTTCTTTTTCCTATGAAAATGAAATAGACGGTTGGAGAGTAGGAAATGAAATTGATGAACGAGAGGGAACGGTCAGTTTAGAACACTATAAAGATATGCTAAATGTGCGTGCTGAGATGTTTCAGGATATGGTAACTTACGTTCAATCGCCGGTGGAAGAACTGCGCGATTACATGGTTTCGGTGAAAGGTCGACTTTCCAGTCATACCGGGCATCCGTACCATGAATGGGGGCTGGTATTGAAGGCAAGTGATAACAGCTACTATTATTTCAGTATCGACAGTAAGAACCATTACTATTTCAACTTTGTGAGAGATGGAAATCAGTCAAATATCCTAAATGGAAGATCATCGAATGATATTCTCCCTATCGACCAGGTCAATCGTCTTACTGTGATTATCGATGGATATCAATTCAGATTGTATATCAACGGCGTTTTGCAAGCAACGGTTAAAGACAACCGGATTTTGAAAGGTGCGACTGGCTTATATCTTGATATGGGCGCCAATACCACTCTCGATTGGGAATTTGATGATTTTGTTATTTACGCTCCGGCAGATTAAATGGAGGTTGAATTTTACGCTGAAAAACGAATTTTGTTTTGTGGAGAGGTAAAAGGACATGGCAGATCTGGTGGGAAAAACATTAAAGAATCGCTATCGCGTGGTTGAGTCCCTGGGTCGTGGGGGTATGGCGGATGTGTACAAGGTATGGGATGAGGAAAGGGCGGTCTACTTGGCGCTGAAGGTCTTACGCCAGGACCTGGCGCAGGACACCATCTTCCTGCGGCGCTTTCAGCGCGAAGCGAAGGCGCTGGCACAGTTACAGCATCCGCATATTGTCCGTTTCTACGGTCTCGAGCGCGATGACCTGCTGGCGTTCCTGTTGATGGAATATGTGGATGGGATTAGTTTACAAGGCGAGATCCTGCGCAGCGAAGGGAAATCACTTCCCATGGAACACATTCAGGAAGTGATGGAGGCGGTCTGTTCCGCGTTGCATTATGCCCATCGTCAAGGCTTGGTGCATTGCGACATCAAGCCGGGCAATATCCTCATCGATAAAAATGGACAGATCTATCTGACCGATTTCGGCATCGCACGCGGTATGGATGCAGCTACCTCCACCATGGTGGGCATCGGCACACCCGCGTACATGGCACCGGAATTGATCAAAGGAGAAGACCCTACCCCGCAGACGGATATCTATGCCTTGGGGATCGTGCTGTACGAAATGCTGACCGGAGGGGAAAGACCTTTCACCGGCGAGCGGGCGACCATTACGGGTACTACGGCGGAGAAGGTCAGGTGGGAACACCTCCAATTAATGCCCAAAGATATATCTATATATAATCCTGGAATTTCTATAAAAATGAAACAATTACTTCGTGCTTGCTTACAAAAAAATCCGATAGATAGACCAGCAAAAGTACTTTTTGTTGTTGACGTTTTATTGAATAAACAAAATAATAAAACACCACATTTCACCCGACCAATTCCCAACCAGCAAATCAAAAAAAAAGCAGAAGATTCCCAGAAATTTATTTTGCACTATATTGATTTATATGAGAAATCGATTGAAATGCATGATGAATTCAACTCAAATTTACCAGCAACGAAAAGTGTTAAGAAATGTGATGTGTGGATAATTAGATGTTTTTCGCCTAATATTCGCTGTGCAAATATTAGCCCTGATAAAAAAAATCTTACAATTGGAACCATGGATCACAAGTTGGAGGTTTGGGATATCGAGAGCAAAATAAGGATTCATACGAAGAGAGATCATACCGATGTGGTGAATTCTGCTGCGTTTTCCCATAAAGGAGATAGCGTAGTTAGTGGATCGTGGAATGGTGAAATTGTTTTATGGGATATCGAGCGAGGTATAAATTTTTATCAACAAAACTATAATTCAAGTGGAATATGGTGCCTTGCATTTTCTCAGGATGATAAATATGTAGTGAGTGGCTCGCTGGATTCAAGTCTATGTGTTTTGACCACAAAAGATCTCAATCAAATACGAACTCTTGATGGTCATAAAGATCTGATTTATTGTTTGCAATTTTCTTCTAAAGGTGATGTTTTAGTAAGTGGTTCATTGGATTCTACGATTTGTTTGTGGAATTTTCCTGCTTGGAAATTGGTTAATGTTTTATACGGACACCAACATGGCATTCACAGCCTGAGCTTTTCATCGGAAGGAAATTTGCTTTTTAGTGGATCATCGGATAACACAATCAAAATGTGGGATGTTCAATCCGGATCATTGCTCCACACTTTTAAGGAACACAGGGCTACAGTAAATAATATTACTTACATTCCTGAACAGAATGTACTAATCACCTGTTCGATTGATAATGAAATGATCTTTTGGGACCTTAGCAATCGTACCATTCTATCTTCAATCCATAATACGGATGGACGAATAATGAAAGTACTTTGAATACAGTGAACTGATCACAAAATGAAGTAGGAGGAAAGAATGACTGCATATCTGGAGGGTATCAAAGGGGAGTACGCCGGGAAACGCATCCATCTGGGCTATAACCAGACTATCCTGGGTCGAGGGAGCGCCAGCCAGGTTCATCTAAAGGCTGCCAACATCTCGCGCGAACATGCGGTTATCTATTACACAAACGGCGTGTATGCCGTGCAGGATTGCAATAGCCGCCTGGGTACTTTTGTAAATGGTAAATCAGTGACCAGTGCCCAGCTGCGCAGCGGGGATGTGATCACCATTGGCGCCAGTACCTTTCGCTTCGTTCAGGTGGAACAGCCCGTTCCGGTGGCGTCGCAGCGGCAGGTGCAACCCGTGCAAAAGAATAACAATGTGGGCGTTATATTCCTGATTGCAATAGTTGTAATCGCTGCAGTGTGGGGTATTTCAACCCAGATGAACAAATCTGAGCAAAGACAGGTAGTTGAATCAAATGCGCCTGAAGAAAATGAGTGGAAAATAGTGGCACAAGAACCAACTGCCACGGTTGATCCCTCTTATGGAGCAGTTGCAGAAGCACCACAAGAGTTCCTTCCAACTTACCCGGTGCCAGCCGGGCAGCCCATTTATTACGACGGCTGGTCGATGATGGTTTCAAATGAGATTGACTCTGGAGGCAAAAAGTGGGGAATTACAGTGGTAATTCAAAATTTGGAAGATAACCAGAGGATATTCCGTTTTGTAAATGCTGGAGTTACTGCTCATGATAATTTGGGCAATTCTTTTCCACCGGCGAATCTTGAAATATTAACTGATTGTGAAGCTTATTACCACACCGTTAAGAACCTTGAAGTGCAAAGTGGAGAAATGGTTTGGATCAGAGGTTATGTGGGTGGTTATGATCGGTGTGATATGAACAAAGGGCTGCATGCTTTCTTGGGCCCAATCCCGATCGAAGCAGACCAAATGATCATTCATTTTGAAGATTTTGGTCCCTTTACTGGGGTAGATGTAGTTATCGAATTATAGGAAAAATTCAATCAACAACGAGGTGAAAGAGTGATTCCATTGTTGGGTAAGACTTTGAATAATCGTTATCGTATAGAGGAGCATATTGGCAGAGGAGGAATGGCGGAAGTATATCGCGCTTTTGACACACAGCGCGGGGTGGATCTGGCGTTAAAGGTACTACGTGATGACCTGGCGGAGGATAAGGTCTTTTTGCGCCGTTTTGAACGGGAAGCACGTACCCTGGCAGAGCTGCAACATCCCAACATTGTACGTTTTTATGGCTTTGAACGTTCGGATGGATTGGTGTATATGTTGATGGATTTCATCCATGGCAAGACCTTGCGCAAGATGATCGTGGAGCGGGAGAAGCCTTTCAGTGAGCAGGAAGTGGTGAATATTCTGGATCCGGTGTGCCGGGCATTGCATTTTGCGCACCAATCCGGGCGCGTGCATTGTGATGTGAAGAGCGCCAATATTCTGATCCGGGATGATGGGCATGTGTTCCTATCAGATTTTGGCATCGCGCGTGGCATGGACGCTGCTACTTCCACCATGGTGGGCATTGGCACACCGGCTTATATGGCGCCGGAACTGATCAGAGGAGAAGATCCCACCCCGCAGACGGATATCTATGCGCTGGGGATTATGCTGTACGAGATGGTTACAGGAGGGGAACGACCGTTCACAGGGGAGCGCGCTATCATCACCGGAACGACCGCGGAGAAGGTCAGGTGGGAACATTTAATGCTTTCTCCTGTACCACCAACTCATTACTATCCCAATATATTACCTCAAATTGAATATGTGATATTACGATGTCTTTCAAAAGAAAAAAAAGACCGTTTCAAGTCAACCATGGATGTCATGGTAGATTTGAATTCTGTGAATTCCATCCAGTATGAAAAATTAAATCGCGCAATTAAACAGAGCTCACCTAAAAAAGAGAAATTTCGTCAACCAGCCTGGTCTGGTTGGGCGATAGCGATAGCGATTGTACTTTTATTTATCATTATATTTAATTCAAGTAACAATAAAAGTACTGCATCTGTACGATTAAGCAATAGAACGCAAGCAGTTTCAGAATCAACCATTTCCTCACCAACACCCAAACAGCCAACAGGAATACCTACTAAAGCACCTACTAAGGCGCCCACGAAAACATCTCAACCATCTATGCGAAAATATAATATAGTAAATCCTTACGCGTCTCTCACAGTCAGAACGGGACCAAGTGTACATTACCCAACATCATTTTATTTAAAGGGAAGTGTCTATTTTGATGTATATGGAAAAGATGAGACTGGCGAGTGGCTTGCTATTGAAAGCAATCAAGGGAATGGCTGGGTTCAAAGGAAAAGCCTTGAAGACATTTTAAAACGTCTCTATCCAAATTATATAAGCAATCTTACAGTAATTAAAAATTCTTTGGCAATACCGACATCAAAACCAGCGCCGACTAAAAATTCGTATGAGCGTTGAGTAAACCATTTTACAATGGAGAAAATTCATAAAAGCATTTACCTCATAGAGTTTTTAGCGATCGGAATGGGATTGATTTCCCCTTTGAAGGATGTTCGTTTAATAAACTATAACTTTTTTCAAAAGAAAAGGGAAATCGTACTATCTGTGGATATGAATAATTATGTTGAACAGACGTTTACAGATTTTCCTGATGGTGTTGGCGCGATTGAGATTTTCCCAGTTATCATAGATCAAAGTACTTTTGAAAATTCCCAATTGGTTGTTAATATAATCTCAAAAGATGAGGTTCTGTCTGAACAAATATTTCATATAAATAAGCTCACTATTTCGCAAGAAAAATTTAAAATAAAAATTCCTCGTTCAGAAACAGGGAATTCTTTTCTAATTGAAATTCAATCAACTGCGCTACCTGGTTCTTTTGGTATATGGAGTAGCTTTATTGACTCCTATTCGGGCGGGCAACTATTCGTTAATGGTGACCCATTTCTTGCTGATATCAGTTTTGTAACGTATGATCGATTTGATCTAAGAAATATTTCAGGAAGATTTGAATATTTATTTGATTACATGAGTGTTTGGTTTCAATTATTACTCGTGTATGGAGTTTTATTCTTTGTCATAAGTATCTTCATGGCTCATGTTCTGGGGGAGAAAAACATTAATAGAAATGGACTATCAATTGTTTTTACCATTGCATTACTGCCCTTGTTAATGTTTTTTTGCGGTATATTGCAAATAGTATTCGATATTCCCCTGCAAACTATTTTTTACATTGTTGTAATGGTGATTGCTATTTGCGATGTGGTATTTCTCATTAATAATAAAAAAAACGTATTTGAACGTATTAGAAAAATCAAGTATAAAAATCTACTTATTGGATCAATCACATTGCTTGTCTTTAGTATTTTTAACTGTTTTCAGGGCATACCAAATAGTACTATGCCCTGGAAAGATGGATTATATCATCAGCAGTTAATCCAAAATATGGTGAATGAACAATCGATTCCACTTTTTTTTCCTTATCATATTGGATTTCACCTCATATCTTTGATAACATATCAGCTTTATGCTGACACGCAATCCGTTTATATTTTAGGGCAGATGGTCTATCTTCTCTTTTTTTTCAGCAATTACCTTCTGGGGGAGAGAATATCCAATAGTAGGATTTATGGATTGCTCACCGCGATAATCATTACATTTTATTCTCCGTTTGGTATGCTTTTACTCTCATGGGGAAAATATCCCGTGTTATTAGGTTTTTCTTTATTTAATTATTTGATGGCAATTCTGAGTGAAAAAGAAAGAGATGAAAACAATAAAATATTGTATGTTTGTATCATTTTGCTCGGATTGATTTTTATTCATTGGAAAATCTTTT
This sequence comes from Anaerolineaceae bacterium, assembly GCA_003446605.1. Lineage (GTDB taxonomy): Bacteria > Chloroflexota > Anaerolineae > Anaerolineales > Anaerolineaceae > UBA4781. The sequence continues at coordinate 3,965 of DMDF01000040.1, read as the reverse complement.
TATTATCTGTTTTGATTATTGTCCTGTATCGTGTCAGTAAAAGGAAAAAAATTGCTCGAGGGGATTATATAGAAAAAGATACTCGATATTTCCTCCTTTTTATTTGTATTGCAATGATCTATGAGTTTATTTCGGTATTTGAAAATGCTAACCTACAAAACTTAGTATCAAGTCTTATTGAGCAAGGCGATCCCTATAATTTTGTAGAATTGCTGATGATAAGTTTAGATCGGGGAGGGGCAATTATCTGGTTTTTAGGCTCAATAGGAGTAATTCGTTTTCTGTATCAACACCGGGACACCACAAAAGATTTTCCTATCTGGATAGTGATTATTTTAACAATTTCTATTTTTAGTTTGATTTTTCTCCCTTTTTCTGTCATCGGGAAATTAAATTTCATGATGTTGCTACAGATTATTCTTGGATTATTTTGTGTATTGGAGATTAAAAAATTTGCGACTACCTGTGAACAAAATTTTGTTGAATGGAATCCAGACTATTATAAATGGTTGAGAAAAATATCAGTCTTAATCATTGGAATATTAGGAGTGATCATAAATCTACAACCTGTGCAATCTATAAATGTATTATGTGATGCGAACGATCTTGCTGCTTTCCAGTGGATAAATATTAATTTACCAGAAAACGAGTACTTTCTTATTAGTTCTGAATTGTGGAATGGCAGACAATTTCCGACTGATGGTGGCGGATGGTTGCCTGTTTTTACTGCCAACCAGGTAATTTTTTCCGATATGCTGACAGATCAAACAAAATACTGTGATTATATTAAAGAAAACAATATTGAATACGTTTATATTGGATCTGGAACGACACCTAGAGTTCAATACCAGGCGATAGAGAATGGAGACTTAGATCCCATCTACTATTCGGATGGCATTTCTATATATCAAGTTTCCTGTAAGTAAGCATAATAGAACAATAACAATGAGGTACAAGGATGGAAATAAATAAAGGGAAATTATTAAGAAACCGTTACCGTGTAGAAGCATTTCTCGGTCGAGGGGGCATGGCGGATGTCTATAAGGTATGGGATACCCAACGCGGGGTGCCGCTGGCGATGAAGGTGCTGCGGGATGACCTGGCGGAAGATATTGTGTTCATGCGGCGCTTTGAGCGCGAAGCTGTCAACCTGACACGCCTACAGCATCCCAACATCGTACGCTGCTATGGACTGGAGCGCGAAGGGCGCACCGCCTACATGCTGATGGATTACATTGATGGCTGGACGCTGCGCAGTGAGATCTTCGATGCCCATGGGGCGTTGCCCCTACAACGCATTATCGAGGTGATCCAACCGGTGTGTTCTGCCCTGAATTATGCCCATCAGATGGGCATGGTGCATTGTGATGTGAAGAGTGCCAATATTATGATCCACAAGAACGGCACGGTTTACCTGACCGATTTTGGCATTGCGCGTGGTATGGATGCGGCTACATCTACCATGGTAGGCATTGGCACACCCGCTTACATGGCGCCAGAACTGATCAAAGGGCAGGACCCCACCCCGCAGACCGATATCTATGCGTTGGGGATCGTGTTGTACGAGATGCTGACGGGTGGCGAGCGACCTTTCACAGGAGAACGAGCTACCATTACCGGCACCACGGCGGAGAAAGTACGCTGGGAACATCTGCAGCTTGACCCTATCCCTATTCGAGAGATTAACAAGAATGTTTCAGTAAATCTCGAGAAGATAGTTGCGACCTGTATGCAAAAAAATAAACAAGAACGGTTCGCAGATGCTTCAGAAGTGAGCAAAGCTTTACAAGAAGAATATGAGCAGCATATTTTGGAATATCAAACATCCTATGTCTATCAACCGATAGAAGAAGTGCAGGATACACAA
>DMDF01000040.1:0-1929 GCA_003446605.1 Anaerolineaceae bacterium | reverse complement strand
GATTATTCAACCAGTAACAGACAGCAAGCAACAAGGGAGAATGTGGTTTCGGTAGTAGAACAACCAACCAATCGACCAACGGCAACTTTTTTTCCGACAAGACCAATCCCGACTGCCACCAGACAAAGCTGCCCGGGTGCTCCCACGCAACGATTGAAAAAAAATGAGGATGCTGTTGTTTGTACCAAATCGGATCCTGTCATGCTTCGCACTGGACCCAACAAAAACAATGCGATCATTCGCTATGTTAAGTCAGGTTCACTGGTGCGGGTTCTGGATGGACCGGAATGCGCGAACAATTGGTCATGGTGGAGAGTACGAATTGCAGATGGGAGTGTGGGTTGGATGGCTGAAGGCGGAGATAGGATCGATGAATATTTCTTATGTCCCGACTAATTGAGATGGCTAAATAAATTTAAAAGGGAGATAACAATTCATTCACAAGGTTTTTGTATTACCCATTGATATCCGAGTGGTGCAGGATTATTTGTCTCAAAAGGTGATTGGATATATGTCTTTGGGGAAAATTTACCCAATAAATCAGTATGCCATGAGAGAACAGTCAATTCAATGCCGGTTAACACGCGATTCAGCCGTTTTTGCTCGGGTCGTGTCCAGAAGCGGTAATAGCGCGTTGATTCATAAATGAGTCCCACCGGATCGTAGACTCCCTCGATGGTGATGATATTGAAGCCTGTTTGATGGGCAAGTTCCTCAAGCACAAAATGGGTTAAGCGTTGAAAATCGAGCGGCGCTTGATGAATTTTTAACATGAAGGCGATGGTGATAAAGATCTTGCCGCCTGGTTTGAGGATGTTCCATAATGAAGTGAGTAAAGCGGTAGGGGAGATTGGACGTTTTTAAAAAAGGAGGATTGCATCCAGACAGTCTTTCTGGAACGGATTGATCGCAGTTAAATCACAGGCGATATTCGTTTCTGGATAGGGATAGATATCCAACAGGATGTACGGTAATAAGCAATAAAATCCCCGCGCCCAGCTCCTACATCCAGGATAAACGCATCGGGTTGCAGCTGATGTAGATGTGTGATTAAAAACGGACTGTTTACCTGCCGCCAAGGGGTATCTTTTTTTTCCCGCTTTCGCGCACTTCGCTGGGGTGAATATCCTCGGGCGGTGCTGTAAATACAATTGCATTCCCAGTAATAGGAATACTTTTTTACAGATGAGGCATTGGGTGCCATTTGTAATTTGCGGTTACCCCGCCCCGCATTGGGGGCACTGTAGTAGTGAAATTGTCTTTTCCCGCGAGTAACTCTTGATGGTCTGTAGCATCCCCTCAAATTATTTATTATTATAATCGTAGCTGGAATTATTAATATAGAATGCCCTACCAGCTTTCCATTTTCAATATAACCCGCCATATTCCCAATTCTCACTGCGCTCCCTCAAGATTGCTGAGATCAAGCGGGAACAGGAACTTTCATTGGGAAAAATACGCACGATCCGTGTTCGACGTTTGATTTCCTGACTCAACCTTTCCAGATAATTGGAAGTTCTCCACCTCCGTCTGTGAGTGAAACTGGCATCTCTGCCAGGGAACTCCTGTAAAGACTGCTTTATGAGCAGATTGCAGCCCACCGTGATTATCCCTGATGATCAAACGCATACCATGCAAGCCACGTTGGACTAATTCCTCCAGAAATGCTCGCCAGTGGATTTTTGCTTCGCTCAGCGATACAGAAATACCCAAATTGGTTTTCAGACTTCTGAAAGGATACTGTGATCTACCCTTTTTGTATTTACAGAAATTTGTTACACTGGCGAAAAATATATAATTTCAAAACAATGCATAATATAGAATAAATATGAAATATATTGAAATATTTATAATTTATATTTGAAATATTGACATTTTTATTCAAAAGTAGTAGTATTTATTCATTATTATACGTAGTGCCTCATTAGA
>DMDF01000179.1:23405-25137 GCA_003446605.1 Anaerolineaceae bacterium | reverse complement strand
CTGACGTGTTTGGTGTAAATACCTGAGCTGTACCCGTATTCCAGGTTCTTATTACCAATCTGGATATGCCCGACCGCACTGGGAAAATTAAGGTTCAGGTTGACACCCTGAAAGATATCAAAGCGTTTGGATTGAAGAGCGTAATTGACCACTGCCCTGCCAGCGGAGACGCGCATTTTAAGATCTGTTGCGGTCATGGGGATGAATTTATTTTCCCCTTTGGTAGTTCCCCGCGTGATTGCCCAACCCACTGGCTCTTCATTTAACAGAAGTTGTGTATCTCCTGCCATTACCTGTTGGATGAGTGGTTTGAAATACTCATAATCTCGTGCAGGGAAAGCTTGGCGATACGCTTCAATGTTGGTGATGGCTGCTGCTCCATGCTGCTTACCATAGGTGGTTTGGGCATAAATGGCAAGATTCTGTTGAAAAACTGCTTGTTGCGCGACGATAGGATCCTGGACTGCGTGGAGCCAGGGCTCAACCATTCGCTGCATGATCTGCAGCGGGTTTTCAGATGGCGTAACCATGCAAATTATTCCTTTTTTTACTATTGTAGATGAGATTTAAACAAAAACTGCTTTTCGTGAGAAAAGCAGTCCGTTGGCATGGCTATTTTCCTTTACGAGCCAATCCTATTATGTTTATCGTAATTCAACAGGCGGTTGATAAAAGCGGACTGGTTGGATTGGTATCTGGGTTGGTCGCGCATGACGATACCAACAATGGTTGCTCCTGTTTTTTGAAATCGCTCTACAATTGCCTGCGTGGCTTCAGATTTTGCGTAGTTTGGGTTGATGAGCAATACAACCCCATCTACCTGGGCAGCCAGTAAAGTAGCCTCGTTATAAAAGAAAGCAGGACCGTGAATAAATATCTTTTCATACTGCTGCTTCAACTGCTTGATCAGATTGCTCATTTCTTTTGTCCCGATCAAGTCTTTAGTCACGGTTGGCATGATACCGCTGGTTATTACATGCAGATTATCGCCGATCAGTTTATGCATGATCGCTTCAGCAGATCGCTGCCCTTGTAAAATATCACTCAATCCAACTCTATTAGGTAGTTCAAAGACACGATGAATTACCGGGCGGTTGAGATCGGCGTCCATCAACAATGTCTTTTTCCCAGATTGAGCGACCATAGCAGCTAAATCTGCAGCAATAGATGCATTATTGGTATAGGTCCTCGTACTGGTAACCAACATCGATTGTATATGTTTTGTCTCTTGTAAAGTATCCATTAATTAATTTCCACGAAACATTAAACCAAAAAACTAATAACGTTTTAGCAAGTTTGATGCTAAAAACAGCAGTGCAAGATGAGACTACTTGCTAATTTACCAATAATAAAAAACTTAGCGACCGATACCGACGGTAGAATTGGGGGCACCGGCTGCGAGCACGAACATGGCAATGGTGAGGATAACGAGCAAGAGCTGACCTTTTTGTCCTGCGAAGGTGCTGATCTTATTGGTTAGGTTCTTCATGATTTTTCTCCTTTGATGGGTTTATAGGACGGCTAATTTGGCTGCGAATTCCTGCAGGGAAGAAGCATGGATGGTGGAAACTTTATCCTGGGCATCTTTGCTGAGGTTGAATTTTTCACCACTGTAGCCACTATTAATGGCTTTGGCGGGGTCCGAAAGCAGCATATTGCAGAAATTGCGGTTGATGACAGCGGCGGAAAGCAATCGGCTGTATTCCTGGTTATGTGAGTTGTTGCTGTAGGT
>DMDF01000179.1:0-23206 GCA_003446605.1 Anaerolineaceae bacterium | reverse complement strand
AGGATGACGAGCAAGAGCTGACCCTTTTGTCCTGCGAAGATACTGATCTTATTGGTTAGATTCTTCATGATTTTTCTCCTTTGTAGTTAACTTTGAATGATTTTGGTGGCAAAATCCACCAGGTTGGATGCATGGATAGCTTCCATTTTGGCTCTATCCTGCGCATTCACATTGAAAATTTCACCATGATAGCCAGAATCGATAGCATCGCTTGGTGAAATGAGCAGAGATTGACGGAATCTCTCATTGATCACTGCCGCAGTTAATATTCGGCTGAATTCTGTATTTTTCTTTCGTACCGGTACGGGAATTGGATCGAGATTAAATATCCTCAGCATTTTCGACCTCCAAAGAATGGATAGGGGAGGAATCACCCAATGACCAAAGAAGCAGGAATGCCCCAACACTGATAAATATATCACCAAGACTGAATGCGGCGCGATTTGTAAACCATTTTGGTAAAACAAAAATATCAGATAAGAACCACAGGTTAGTATCACTGACTTGCAGGAGGATATCTTTTCCGTATTCCACACGTTCTCCAATCGCCAGATCCGCTGTGACTCCCGCCGGGATCAGTTTTTGAGCGGTTTCAGGGCTCAAAGGCATAAATCCGTGATTTAACGCGATCACGACAAAGTTAAGTAAAAGACCCAACCCCATGACTTTAATACCTGGCAGGTCGCGATTTTGCCAAACAAAAACAAGCAATAAAAGCTGTGACCCTAATAAGATTAAAGGGATCCAAGAATCAGGAATTATCTCTCTGGTGGGTGAAAAATTAAAAGCTAACCACTGTGGTAAAAAGGCAAACAAAACAAGCCAAATAGACTTGATATGAATTTCTTGAAGTTTTGTATGCAGTATCCACGAGCGGATCAAGCTCGCTCCGATACCAGCGGCGACGGCGATAAGAAGAATCATTATTTTATATTACCCACACGTTCAAAATCAACCTTGTAAATTGATGTAAAAAATAACAAGAAAGTAAATATATTCTTTATAATTAACCAATATTTTGTACATCATTTTCTTTTTTAGCAATGCCCCCAGATTCTGGGGGCATTGCCAGGCGTTGAGGCAATTGTTCGGAGGGCATTTGATCAACAACCTCAATTTCCATAATTATGGTTTCTTTCGGGCTGCAAAGGTGGCTTCAAATCTGAGTGATAATTTCACATTTGTGAAATTTAACAGACAAATCCAAATATAAAAGTACTTTTTTAATTAGAATTGACCCCATATTTAAAAAATAATTTGAATAAAAGGAAAAATCATGCAAAAGAAACTACCTCTCTGGACAAAGATCGTATATGGCTCGGGTGATTTCGGTTACAGTATGACAAATTCGATCATTGCAGCATATTTTTTGTTGTTCCTCACCGACGTTGTGGGAATGTCGGCAGCTACGGCTGGCATTGCCATTTTGATCGGGCGGACCTGGGATTACATCAACGACCCGCTCATCGGTAATTTTTCCGATCGAACCAAAACACGCTGGGGTAGGCGGCGTCCTTTTCTTTTATTTGGTGCAGTGCCATTTGCGATCACCTTTGCAATGCTATGGTACAAGCCCGCCTTTGTAGACCAAACAGCTCTGGCTGTATATTACACACTTGCGTATGTGCTCTATGATGCTGCGCAAACTTTTGTTTTCATGCCATATTTCGCCCTCACACCAGAATTGACGGATGATTACGATGAAAGGACATCGCTTACCTCATACCGCATGGTTTTTAACATCATGGGTGGGTTGATTGCCTTTACCATCCCCTTAATGGTGGTGGGAAGTTTTTCTCCAGAAAATGCGTCCAATGTTCAGCGCATGGGACTTATTTTTGGAGCATTAAGCGCCATCCCGCTTTTCTTAATTTTCTTTAAAACCCGTGAGACCCCAAACCTCATACCGTATGAAAAACCCAATATTTTAAATTCGATCAAAGTGGCTTTAAAAAATCGACCATTTGTGCTGGGCGCAGTGGTATATCTGGCAACATGGACTTCAATGAATGTGGTGCAGACCGTGCTGTTGTATTATGTGAAATATGTTTTACTCAAGGAATCTATGAGCGATATTCTGATGGGGTTGATTTTCATTACCGCCATCATCGCTCTTCCCCTGTGGAACTGGGTCTCGAAAAAATTGGATAAAAGAAAAGCCTATGCTTTGGGTATCTCCTTCTGGGCTGTGGCGCAAATTCTACTTATGAGCCTTACTTCTTCTACCCCGATCGGGTGGGTAATGGCTTTATGTGTGGTCGCTGGAGTTGGTGTATCAGCGGCGCATGTTTTACCCTGGGCTATGATACCGGATGCCATCGAATATGGAGAATTGAATACAGGGGAGCGCCATGAGGGTGTCTTCTATTCATTAGTAACCTTGATGGCGAAAGTCGCTTCTTCCATCGCTATTCCTCTAACTGCATTTGTTCTGGAATTTACTGGCTATATTCCTAATTCCTCCACCCAACCGCAATCTGCACTGAACGGTATTCGCTTTCTGATTGGTCCCGTACCGGCTGTTTTCCTGATTGTTGGAATTGTGTTTGCACTGCGCTATCCATTGGAACGCAATGAGTTCAATGCAATCCTGGGGAAATTGAAAAAGCAACGCGCTGAAGGAAAAAAAGAAACCATTCCTGAAGAATGATTCTCACTGTCGAAATGTCACGGAAAACAAATTATCACTTCAAACCAGGTGTGTTGATGGAGCCAGGGATCCTGGTTTTTGTTTGACCGGAGTCTTTATTATGCATATTTTAGGATGGGATCTGTCCTAATCTAGCCATTGCGCACTAAAATTGATGTATGTACATAGTGCTGTGCATGCCGGAAGGGTATGAACTGAATTACCGAGGAAGATAACTTTCATGAAACGTATGGACTTTTTAATATGCCTTTTGTCGGGAATGATCCTTCTGCAAAGTTGCTCAACGAATATGATCCATGCGAATGACTTATCTCCCACCCTTTCTATTGAGGAACAGGTGGCTGCGACATTAGCAGCGCTGGAAGATGATCTGGCGCAAACTCCCTCACTGGTTGGTCAGGTGGATGCGGAACAAAATATTCATTCTGTAGAGATTACGCAGGAAATTCCCGCCGATCCGCCTGCTGGAGAAGCATCAGATCCCCAGCAACTCCCTGCCGAACATTACATTTACAATATTTGGGGTCACCGGCAATATTTCTCGATCGGATGTGAAGCTTCCGCTGCTATGGATTGGGCGCGTTATTTTGGGGTTGAGATCAACGAATTCAATTTCCAATACCAGCTTCCCCAATCTGATAACCCAGATTTGGGCTTCGTGGGTAGTGTGGAAGGACCCTGGGGACAGGTGCCTCCCTATGCGTATGGTGTGCACGCAGCTCCTGTTGCACAGGTGCTGCGTGAGCAGTATGCAATGAATGCTTGGGGGGTGAAAGATTTTACAATAGATCAGCTCAAGGCAGAGGTGGCTGCCGATCGTCCGGTTATTGCATGGGTGATTGGGAATGTGGTAGGTGGTGTGCCCTACGAATATACCGATGCACGGGGCAACACCACCATGGTTGCAGCGTATGAACATGTTGTCATCGTAACAGGCTATTCCGAAGAAACCATCCGTTACATGAACAACGGAAAATTCTATGATATTCCCACCGAATACTTTCTCAATTCCTGGAAAGTGCTCGGGAATATGGTAGTGTATCTACAATCTGATTGATGCTACGCTTTGATTTTGTCGTCTGACACGAAAGTGTTCAAAACGATGGAGACTGCGCTCACAATCAGAGAACCCAGCAATGCATCCCAGAAATTTTCAACGTGGAAACCTACATGGAACCAGCTTTCGGCAATATTGCTCGCCAGCATGAAAGAAGCTGCGTTAACGATAATGGTGAACAATCCCAATGTAAGGACGATCAATGGACAGGAAAGCACCTTCAGAATCGGTCGAATGACTGCGTTCACCAATCCCAGGATGATTGCCATGACGGCATACACTTTCCATGCTTCTGTCCCATCAACTGTGATACCGGGGACCAAATAAGCTGCCAAAAAAAGAGCCAAAGATGTAAATAACCAACGAATAATTAATTTCATTTCATTTTCCTTCCAAAATTTACTTTAATATTAATCAATTATATAATGTCGGAAACCCTTGCGGGCAGCCATATCGAAAGATTTTATACTTCTATTATCTTGAATATATCTTCCGGATTTGTGGAAGGCGCCGCTTTTTATAATGGTTTTTTGCCTTCTTAATATTAAAAAGTGCTGTAATGTCTGATGCACTATCTTGATTGGATGATTGGTTTTGAGAATTGATACATGAGTCGCTATTTTATCTTGAGAATCTGAGGAGCATTATCATGACAGAAAAAAACACCGAATCCCGAGTCCGTTTACGAGATTTACCACGTAATATTTTGGCAGTTAGCCTGACCAGTTTCTTTATGGATATTTCCAGTGAAATGGTCATTAATATTTTGCCGCTTTTTCTTTCTAATGTGCTGGGGGTTAAAACCAATCTAATCGGGTTGATCGAAGGGGTAGCAGAGGCTACTGCCAGCCTCCTCAAAATGATTTCCGGTTGGCTTTCGGATAAATTGAAAACGCGGAAATGGCTGGCGGTACTGGGATATGGCATCTCGGCTCTTGCGAAGCCTTTCTTCTATTTTGCCAACAGCTGGGGCGCTGTGGCAGCCATCCGCTGGGCAGACCGGGTCGGGAAGGGTATACGCACTGCTCCACGGGATGCATTGGTGGCTGATTCGATCGAGGAAAAACAGCGTGGACTGGCATTCGGATTTCATCGAGCGGCAGATACCTTGGGGGCGGTTTTAGGGTTGGTAATTGCTGCCCTGGTGGTGTGGCTTACACAACGTTCATCCGGCTTATTAACGGTCAGTACATTTCGACTGATCGTTTTATTGAGCCTTGTACCAGCCTTTTTAGCGGTGCTTTCCCTGATTATTGGTACGAAAGAAGTGAAATCGAAGGAAGAACATACGCTTCCTAAGATCAGTATGAAGGCGTTGGGAAAGGATTTCATAGCTTTTATGCTGATCGTCTCTCTGTTTGATATTGGTAATTCATCAGACGCATTCCTGACGTTACGCGCTCAGGAGAGGGGCGTAAGCGTGCTCGGTATCCTGATTATGTTGATTGTTTTCAACCTGGTGTATACGCTCATCTCAACACCGGCGGGCATTCTATCGGACAAAGTCGGTAGGAAGAAGATGATCGTGATTGGCTGGCTGATATATGCAGGTGTGTACTTCGGTTTTGGATTGGCACAAGAAATCTGGCACATCGTTGTTTTCTACATTATCTATGGTCTCTATTATGGTTTGACCTATGGGACCATCAAAGCCATGGTCGCTGATATTGTCCCTGAAGAGCTGCGTGGAACCGCTTATGGCACGTACAATGGCATCATTGGCATTCTCGATTTCCCGGCATCCTTGATCGCCGGTGTTCTATGGCAGGGCGTTGGCACCTGGGAGGGGTTTGGACCTTCTGCTCCGTTTTTGTTCGGAGGAGCAACAGCATTGGTGGCAGCAATATTGATGGCATCGTGGACCCCAACGACGAAAAAACAAATTAAAGATTAAAATGAAGGAAGAATCATTTTCAATTATTGGGAAAGGATGAGTACAGATTTTTGATAATACGAAAAATCCATTTTTAGGGAAGGATCAACGAAAGAAGATGATAAATGAGCAGCAGTCCCTGGCTGGTAAAAGGAATGACAAGATCTGAGGTTGGGGTGCCGATAGAAAAAAGAATCCTGTGTGTTAATGCAGTTCCCACAAGGGGAGCTGCTGTTAAACTTATTGATGATTTGGCGGAATGATGCAGATCAAACTGGGTTGTTACCGGGTCGGCAATATATGGAAATCTCAGCAGGATATTTTTAATTTCCTGGTGAGTCATTTCCGTTTCTATCACCAAATGGAAATTCAGGATGTCTATAAACTGTTTTATCAGGGCGTATTTGGATCTGCTCATATCATGCGCTCATCCATAAGCGAATTTGAAGAGGATTTGCTTGAGGAATTTGATCAGGTGAAAGAGAATTCCGCGCAGCCGTTATGGGAATCCATTCATCCTGAGGGGAAGATCATGCGCATCCACCTGGCAGCATATAAATCTAAGAAAAAAGATATCGACCAGCTTTCAACATTGTGTATATGGACGGCGGAGATCGCTGAAAAAGAAGTTGGGAGCGTGGAAAACTTATCTGCCGCAATGGACACTTTTTATCGGCTCTGTAAAAGCCGGAAAATACCCAAATACAACCCGCTCGAAGTGGATGGGTATCATAAATGGTTGATTGATAATAAATACCCGCCTGTTCATCATTCTGAGATCTACCACCAAAAATATGATCCCCATTACCGGTTGGTACACCGTGAATTTCTGCCCATTCTCTTCTAGCGTTATAGCGAACGAAGTGCTGCTCCCTCCGCAGCAATCAGTCCGGACATAAATGCCCAATGCAGATTGTACCCCCCACACGGTCCTAACACGTTCACGATTTCACCTGCAAAAAACAGACCACTGCAAATGCGAGATTCCATGGAGCGGGATTCAATTTCTGCCAGCGGAACCCCGCCGGTTGACGCTTGTGCATGCTGAAACCCGCGCACAGCACGCAGTTGAACCACCTGGTTTTGGATAGTATCCAACAACATGGAACGTTGTTGCGCAGAAAGTTCCTGGCTGGTAGTTGTGCTTATGAGATTTGCTTGTTGCAGTAAGAACAGCGATACCTTGCTCGGGAGGAATGCGTTCAGATGGGAGAGCAGCGACAGGTTGATCAACGCGGGATCTTGCAGGTTGTTTTTAATATCTTGAAAGTGAGTAGGTAAAAAATTGATCCGTAGGGAATAGGATTCGATTTGTTGTGGGGATACCATGTGGCTGATATCCATAACTCCTGGACCATTCAGCCCCCATTTGGTGAAGATGATATTGCCTGTATTGTGAACGATGCTTTTTTCGTTATAAAGCAGGTCGATCCCAATATCCATGCGGACCCCTTGCAGTTTGTGGAAAAGCCTGGTATCTGTTTCGAGCGGGGTTAAAGCTGGTCTAACTTCAAAGATGGTGTGCCCTAATTCGCGGATTTGTGTGTAAAGATTGTTACGCGCCCCCAGTTGTGGATTTGCCGGGCTGCCACCCGCAACGATAACGGCATCAAATACTGGGGAAAGTAGTTTTTCATCTGTGGAAAGGATAAATCCATCGCTCTCCTTCTTAATCTGGGTGATGAGGGTGTGAGGTGAATACAGAATTCCTGCCAAGTTATCCACCAATATTCCTACCACGTTTGATGCGGAGTAAGAAAGCGGATAGACCCATCCATCCTCACTGGAAGTGGTGGGAATGCCCAGAGATGCCAAAAATTCGCATACAGTCGCATTGGGAAGTCGTTCAAAGCAACGTTGCAAGGCTGTATGGTCATCTGTGAAATAAGTATCTGCTTTAGCTGCTCGATTGGAAATATTGCAGCGTCCACTCCCCGTCGCGCTTAACTTTTTTCCCGGTTCTGCATTGGCATCAACCAGATGAACCTGTGCACCTAATTGATGAGCTCGAATAGCAGATGCTATACCTGCTGCACCTGCTCCGATGATTCCGATACGCATGAAAAATTCCCTCTCTTCTTGTAATTTTTTCTATTTATTCGCAATTAATACTATACTGTATTAGAATTAGTCAATTTCTTTAATTTTTAAGGAGGTCAGTATGATGAAACATTTATATCTGTCTCTCTTACCAGAGGCGCTTATTGCGTCTATGTTAACCCCAGAAGAGTTCGGTGTCTATTATGCAGTTGGTTCCATGAAAAAATCGCGAGGGCAAGCGATTTTTTTTGAAATCGATCCCGATTTCCGTATGGACGAATTTCAGATTGACGAAGCTCTCAAGCGATGTAATCCTCACGAAGATGGTACACCCAAAAGATCAATCTATATTTCAGTATACCGTGTGTTGGAACGCATCCCGTTGAAAACTCTGCAAAAATTGTACCTTGTAACGCAGGATGGTAGAACGTTGGGTCTTGAGAAAAGCAAAGAGCTGCCACAGACAGATGATGGTATGCACCTGTATCGTGAAATTGCTCCTGTCAACCCACTGGTTGCCAGCACACTGGATCCCGAAGCTTTCTATGAATTGATCGTCCGCAATCCCACCTCCCTGGTGAAAGTACCTGCTGTGTGTTTTGCGGAATTAAAATTAGGCGCACTTGCTGATGATCCTCAAAATGGTGATATAGGGAATCTTCCTTACGATAATATCCACCACTTGCGGGATTGTCTGATCGAACTGCGCACGAAATATGTTCATACCAAGATGGTTGATCGTACCCCGGTTGGAGGGCTTCCCTATCGTACGATCAAGAATGGTATTTTTGTGGGGAACGAAAAAGACATACTCTATTATCCCATCCCAAACCAGGAAGAATTGATCAAAGATTACTACTCCTGGTGGCGATCCGCAAGCTTTTAGGATCCGTATGAGGTAAATTTACTGGCTGGGTTCTCCAGATGGGTGAAGTATGGTTTTTTTTAATAATCTATATAAGGAGTCATCATGTCTTCGCAAAGTTGGTTGATTGTAGGGGTGGGCGCCGGAGTGCTTTCCGTCGTCGTGGCGCTGTTCCTGTTTTTCTGGGTTCGCAAGCAGGATGCAGGAACGGAAAAAGCTCAAGAAGTTGCGAGATGGATTCGAGAAGGAGCTTCTTCTTACCTGAAAAAACTATATACATCTCTGGCATTGGTGGCAGTGATTTTGGGTATCGTGATCGCACTGGTCTTTAGTTTTGAGATGGGTGGTGAGGGAAACTCTCAAATTACCATCAATAGTGGCGAAGGGCTGCGCGTGGCTATTACCTTCATCCTGGGCGCACTCTGCTCTGCAATTGCTGGATACATGGGCATGAGTGTTGCGGTTGAAGCAAATGTGCGTAGCGCAACGGCTGCTGAGAAGTCTCTCAATAAAGCGTTCAAGGTAGCTTTCTATGCTGGCTCTGTGATGGGGCTGGCTATGGTCGGTCTGGCGGTGATCGGCATGTGCGCGATCTATCTGACCACAAAAGACCCCGAGCTCATCTTAGGATTCAGTTTTGGCGCATCAACGCTGGCATTGCTGGCAAAAGCGGGTGGTGGCATTTATACCAAAACGGCTGATATCGCCGCTGACCTTGTTGGGAAAATCGAAATCGGTATCCCTGAAGATGATCCACGCAACCCTGCTGTGGTAGCGGATAATGTCGGTGACAATGTTGGCGACGTGGCGGGCATGGGGGCAGATATTTTTGATAGCTATGTGGCTAGCGCGGTTGCAGCCATGTTATTAGGCGCAGCCCTGCCCAATCAACTAGATGATCGTTATGTGGTTTTTCCATTGATTCTATGTATTCTGGGTATCTTTGCTTCACTGATTGGCATTCAATTTGTACGCGTTGGTAAGAATGGAAAACCGGGAACAGCATTGAACCAAGGAACTGTGATCACAGCAGTGATCTATGCGCTGATGGTAACGGGTTTGGTTTTATTCGGTGGATATGATAAAGGCGCTCTATGGGCTACCCTGGTGGGTCTTATCACGGGCGTTATCATAGGATTTACATCCGATTACTTTACCTCTGATGCCCATAAACCTGTCAAAGAAACTGCCAGAGTTTCCGGTTCAGGAGCTGCTATCAACATCATCACAGGGTACAGCTATGGACTGATCAGTATTGTCCCAGCTGTGATTGGTATTGTGGTAGCCACTCTGCTTTCATATTTCCTGGCGCAATCATCCGGTGTATTGACCGGTGTGTATGGCATCGGCATCAGTGCGGTAGGTATGCTGGCGATTAGCGGGATGATCGTCTCAGCAGATGCATACGGTCCTATAGTGGATAATGCACGTGGTATCGCTGAGATGGCGGGCATGAGTCATGAAGTGATCGAACGAGCCGATGTGCTCGATTCTGCAGGCAATACTGCCAAAGCTATCACCAAAGGTTTCTCCATCAGTGCAGCTGCTTTGACCGTATTGGCGTTGTTTGCTTCTTATGCGGAAGTGGTCGAAGCCAGCGGCATTTCTCTCAATATCAGCCTGCGCGATCCGATCGTGATTGCTGGTGTTTTCCTAGGCGCTATGACTCCTCCGCTGTTCAGCGCTCTCACTATGCTATCGGTTACGCACAATGCCTTTGACATGATTGAAGAAATCCGCCGTCAATTCCGCGAAGAACCCGGCATACTGGCTGGGAAAGTCCTGCCCGATTACAACACATGTGTGGAATTAGCAGCACAGGGTGCTTTGAAATCACTGGTGCTCCCGGCATTTTTAGCAATCGGTCTGCCGCTCCTGGTGGGATTCATACTTGGACCAAATGCTCTAGGTGGTTTCTTGGGAGGTTCGATTTTTACCGGGATCATCTTTGCTCTCTTGATGGCAAATGCAGGTGGCTTGTGGGATAACGCGAAAAAATTTATCGAAGCTGGAAAATTTGGCGGTCCTGGGTCCGATGCTCATAAAGCAGCTGTGGTGGGTGATACGGTTGGCGATCCCTTCAAGGATACTGCCGGTCCTTCACTGAATACCTTGATCACGGTCATGTCGCTGGTTTCATCTTTGTTCGCACCGTTGATCGCAACCTTCCATCTCTTCTAAGATAAAAAAAGCCCCTTCCAGTAATTGAAGGGGCTTTTTTATTCAATCTTTTCGTCATACCAGTGTTGGATTCTTCTTGGAGATGATGAATTTATGGAGCTGAGCGATGCTGTATCCCACCCCGCTGACCAGGATGATGGTTGCGCCAGATGTAAGGTTGAAGGAATAAGACAAAAAGAGACCGGTTGTCGAAAATAGCATACCTAACAGGGATGCAACCAGCATCATTTTTTTCATGTCTTTTACATAGATTCCGGCGATGGCAGGGGGAATGGTGAGCAGAGCGATGACCATGATCAATCCGACCAAGCGCATGGTGACCACCACGGTTAGAGCGATCAACCCGAAAAGGATGAAATAAAGTGTATTGACCGGTACATTTTCAACGGTTGCGAACTCTTCATCAAACGAGATGGCGATCAATCCTTTGTAAAGGAATCCTGTTGTAACCAGAATTACGATGTCAAGAACGATCATGAAAACCAGATCGCTGCTGGGGACTGCCAAGATACTTCCAAAGAGATAGCTCATTAGATCAGCTTTATAACCCGGGCTGAGATCCAGAAAAATGATACCTAATGCCATCCCGGTTGCCCACATGACCCCAATGATGGTATCAGCTCTTTCTTTTGTTTTCCTTGCAACGGTACCCATCCCGAATGCAGATATTAGGGAAAAAAGAATTGCTCCCAATACAGGGTTTTGATTCAAGAAATAAGCGATACCGATTCCTCCATATGCGGCGTGTGCGATCCCCCCACTCAGGAATACCAGGCGATTTACCACAATAAAGGTACCGATCACACCACAGGCGATACTGACCAATACCCCGGCGAGCAGCGCATTGCGGAAGAACGAATACTGTAGTGCTTCAAGCATGGCTACCCCCATTGTGATTATGAGGTGCCAGCACACGATGCGGTACCCCGTGGGCGATGAGATCAATTGGACAGTTGTAAATTGCATCCACCATTTCAGGTGTAATTTCCTTGTTGCCGTGATAATACAGGCGACGATTGATACATCCAATGGATTTCACATGAGAAGATACGGCGTCCATATTATGGCTGACCATGACAATGGTCATTTTCTGATTTAGATTGTGCAGCAGCTCGTAGATATTTCGGGTTGCCTGTGGATCTACACTGGCGGTAGGCTCGTCCAACAGCAAGATCTGCGGTTGGGTGGCAAGCGCACGCGCAATGTAAACTCGCTGCCGCTGCCCAACCGAGAGATCGCCGATAGCCCGTGAACGCAGATCAATTATTCCTACCTGCTCTAGTGAAGTGGTGATAATCTGTTGATCCTCCTGTTGTATCCTCGTCAGGATGCCCTTACAGCCTAATCTCCCCATCTTGACCACATCCCATACCGAGATGGGAAATTCTTTATCAAAGGCTACTAGCTGCGGCACATATCCAATGTGGCAACGCCCTTTTTTGGGGGATTCTCCCATGATGCTAATTTCGCCCTGCATGGGTTCGATTAATCCGATCAATGCTCTCAGCAGGGTTGTCTTTCCACCACCGTTAGGACCGATCAACCCGATGAAATCACCGGAAGTGATATCCAGGTTGATATCTTCAAGAACTGGGGTGGAATCATACCCAACCCAAACGTTTCGGAGTGAAATTACAGTGTCTGACGGCATATAGTCGCTCATTTCTATTGTAAAACCCGGGTTAGTGTCTGTGCGATCAGGCTCATGTTTTCCAACCAGTTCTCTTCCAGGGGGCTGATCAATATTACCTCACCATCTATTTCTTGTGCAATAGTCTCGGCAGATTTTGTGCTAAATTCGGGTTCTGCAAAGATAAAATGGATATCGTGTTGCCTGGCATAATTGATCAAATTTGCCAGTTCTGCTGCACTGGGCTCATTCCCACCGACTTCGATGGCAACCTGCTCCAGATTGTAATCGCGAGCGAAGTAGCCCCAAGCGGGGTGAAATGTGATAAATTGGCGGGATGGAAGCGAATCAAGGGAGGTGCGGATATCTTGATCTAAAGTGTTGATATCTTGCAGAAATATCTCCAGATTGCTTTGATAAGTAGTACTATTTTTGGGGTCAACATCGGATAACGCTGTGGCGATGGTTTGGGCGATGATCTTAACATTTCCCGGAGAAAGCCAGATATGAGGATCTAGTTCACCCTGCGGATGGGCATCCTCTCCGGTGGTAACATGTTCCTCGGTGCTCATGACCATTTTTTCAATTCCAGTGCTGCTATCCACAATTTTCATGGTGGGGTTGGCATCTTCAAATTTAGCCAGCCAGGCATCTTCAAATTCAACACCGATTGTGAAATAGATTCGTGAAATGCTGAGAGCTTGCATTTGGGAAGGTTGTGGCTCAAAGGTATGCGGTTCTTCACCCGGACCTACCATGACGTTAACATGCACCAGATCACCGCCGATGCGTTCAACAAAATATTTTTGGGGGAGGATGCTGACGGTTATCTCCATCTTTTCAGAGCTGGGATCTGCTGTTGAGGTACAGGCAATGAGAAATGCTGCAATGCTAGCGAGAATGAGGAACGCAGTAATTTTTTTATCGTGTTTCATTTTTGATATATCTCCGTTTTTGTTTATCTGCCAGAAGCCTGGCATTGCTGGCAAAGACCGTTCAGTTGGAGCCAATGGTCTTCCAGATTGAAATTGTGCTGCTGTGCGATGCCCTCGAATTGCATTTCCATGTCTAGCCCCTCAAAGTAGATTGCTTTGCCACAACCGCGGCAGATCAATAAATGGTTGTGACCTTCTTTCACTTTCAAATATTTGTTACAACCACTATCTTGATGGACTTTTTGAAGCAGCCCCAATTCTTCCAGACATTCCATCGTGCGGTACACGGTCACCATACCCAGGGTGGGGTGATTTTGCCGGGTGAGGTCATACACTTCAATGGGTTCTAGCGCTTTGTCGCTCTGCGAAAGAATATCTACGATTGCTTCTCGCTGGGCAGTGATGCGCATTCCTTTTTCTTTTAATTTATCTATCCAAATATTTTTCATTTCCCGTTCTTGCCTTTTTGTTATTGATAATGAAAGTCATTTTCAATAATACATAGGCACTGCTTTCCTGTCAAGGGCAAACCGTTTTTTAAACGGTATTCTGCTAGAATGGAACTATGGAGCTAACCCTGATCTCAGGATCAATTTCTGATCAACTATCTAAAGAATTGAAACTTTTTTTATCTTCGTATCTATATTAACAATTTCTTTGGGAAGACGAACCCCTGGATGCTATTTATGCGCTGCGCGATGACTGGGAGATTAATCGGGGTGCCATCGAGGTCGCGCAGGCAATCAGGGAAATTCGAGTGCTTGAGGGGAGAAAAGATAGTTGGACGATTAATGGATTGTTGTTAGGATAAAAATGACCTGGAACGTTTCAGGTTATTTTTTCTTTTGACATTCTGGGCAGATCCCGAATAAAACCAGATGATTGGTGGTTATCTGGAAACCGGATTCTTTTTCAATAGAGTCCAGAAAATCGGATACTTTTTCATTTCGAAAAGTGATTTGCTTATGGCATTTTTCACATACCAAATGATGATGGGGATTCTTTGACACCAATTCATATACCACAGCTGTTCCACCCATATCTGAGACAGATACCTTACCTACGTGAACCAATCGTTCTAATGCGCGATATATAGTGGAAGTATCTACCGCTGTAAAGGTCTTTTTCATTATCTCATAGATTTCTTTTGCTGTGAGGTGATCGTCTTGACTTTCTAGAACCTTAAGAATTGCATTGGAGATAGAAGAAGTTCGCATATTTCATCCAATTCATATATAATATGCAAAATATTGCATTTACAATATATTGCAGAAGAGGTCAACCATGTTTATCAAACAACAACTTATGCACATACCAGATGGTTTTCTTTCCCTAATTCTATCGCTAATTTTGTGGGTTATCTCAATTATTACGATCTTCATTGCGATCAGGCATTATACGAAAGAAAAAAATAATCAAAAACTCCCCTTAATGGGTGTGCTGGCAGCCGCAATTTTTGCCGGTCAGATGTTGAATTTCAATGTCGTGGGGGGTACATCCGGTCATTTATTGGGTGCTGCACTTGCCACTATTCTTGTAGGTCCATGGGAAGCAGTGCTCGTGATGACCAGTGTGGTTTCTGTTCAAGCCATCATCTTTCAAGATGGGGGCTTGCTGGCGCTAGGTGCTAATATTTTCAATATGGCAGTGATCGGGGTGGCTGTATCGTATGCCGTTTATACAATATTGAATAAAGTGATCAAAAAAGGAAAATGGGCAGTTGGCATCAAAGGTTTCATTGCTGGTTGGTGCTCGATCTTTATCGCAGCGCTGGCAGCCGCTTTGGAACTTGCCATTTCCGGAACCTCACCGGCAAACATCGCTATCCCGGCAATGGGAAGCATTCATGCTCTGATCGGAATTGGGGAAGGGCTAATCACATTTGCCGCTCTGTTGTTCATTTCCACATCGAAGAAAGAAATGCTCGATGAAACGAGCAAGGGAAAACCCGTTGATAAATCGGTTCTCGTCGGTGGCGTAATTATTGCCCTAGTCTTGGCGATCCTCTCACCACTGGCTTCTTCGAATCCGGATGGATTGGAAAAGGTTGCTGAAGACCTTGGTTTCATATCCCTGGATAGTGGTCCTTTATATGAAATTATCCCCGATTACACTTTCCCGGGCATTCATGATGAGCGATTAGCCACTATTGTGGCAGGTGTGATTGGGGTGATACTGATTGCTACGGTCACATTTATTACAACGAACAGAAAGAAAAACAGCACGCAAGAGAAATAGGCAGTTTGTCGCTATACATTAAGAGTAGTGGTTTTTTATATTCGCTTGATACCCGTGTGAAATGGGTTGCCGTGGTGGTGATAGCTTGTATTGTGCTATCTATACCCATTTTCACATGGGCTATTTATATTCTCTTGTTTTCTATACTATTTTCACTTGCGATTGCGACGCAATTACCGGTAAAAAAGGTGTTTCACCGTACATTTTTGATAGAGGTCCCCATTTTGCTGGTTCTCTTGCCTCTCCCTTTTGTAGAAAAGACACCCCCCTATTTTTTCATATCTTGGGCGGATTGGTATATTCGTATCTCCCAACCTGAACTGCTGCGCATTCTGGCGCTTATGCTGCGCTCATGGTTGGTTATTTTTACCATGGTCCTTTTCACCATGACCACTACAGCCGATAAGATTTTTTCATCTCTTATTGCATTTAAAGTTCCTGCGATCTTGATCAATATCATTCAGCTTATGTGGCGCTATTTGGCGTTATTCAGTGAATTGGCACGCTCAATGTCAGCGGCACGTGTTTTACGCAGCGTTCCGTCTGAAAAACATCTTCGCAACAGATTTTCTCGTGTGGGTTATAACATAAAATATACGGGGTCAATGATTGGTAGTATGTTGGTCAGAGCCTTTGAGCGCAGTGAACGCATCTATCAGGCGATGATACTGCGCGGATTTGATGGAAATATTCGAACAATACAGTATCCAACCATGCAAGCTACCCAATTCATGCAGATCGGATTTCTCCTTATTTTTGGATTGTGCTTTATCATTGGAGCGTATGGGATCAATAGATGAAATAACCCCTTTCATGCTTGAGGTGCGCAATCTGAATTTTGCATACCCTGAGAATCCTTGCCTGTTATCGAATATCGATTTCTCCATTTTAAAGGGTGAGAAAATGGCTGTTGTGGGACCCAATGGAGCAGGAAAGACAACTTTGTTGCTGAATCTGACAGGTTTGTTGATTGGTAGTGGCGAGATTTTTATTCAGGGTATGCCCTTATGCAAAAAGAATCTTCCCGCCATCCGTCAGATCCTGGGCATGGTCTTTCAATCGCCGGATGACCAACTTTTTTCCAGTTGCGTTTATGACGATGTAGCCTATGGATTGATCTATCAGGGTAAAGAAAAAGAATTGATCGACCGCTGCGTGCTGGAAGCGCTGCAGGCTGTGGATATGGTTGATCACAAAGATGCGGTCCCATATCATCTCAGTTTGGGGGAAAAGAAAAGAGTGGCGATTGCTACAGTCCTTTCCATGCAGCCGCAACTGCTTCTTTTTGACGAGCCAACCATGGGGTTGGATGCGCGCGCGCGCAAACAATTCATCCAGATCGTGCGTAATCTGCCCCAAACCATCCTGCTGGCTACCCATGATTTAAAATTGGCTGCTACACTGTGTGAGCGATTACTGGTGCTGGATGCCGGTCACCTGGTTTATGATGGAGATATTAGAACAGCCCTGCAGGATACAGCCTTTCTGGAAAAACACGGGTTGGATTTTGAGTAAATTGACAATCTGCTCGCCGGAATAAAACGTGTTCCCGAGCACGGCGAAGGATCTTGTCAGAAACAAAAACAACCTGCCAACTGTAGAGAATCGCTTACCAAATGAAAAGTCATGCTGAACGCAGTGAAGCATCTGTCAGCCACGAATTCAAAAAAGTTGATAAGTTATGTAAACGAACGATCCTAGCGACCAGCCGATTTATTGACTTGTTTTTGACCAGATCCTTCCGTCGCTGCGCTCCTTCAGGATGACAAACAGTGCTGTCATGCTGGGTGCCAGCGAAGCATCTACCACATCCGAAATTAAACCAATTGGCAGATTTCCATATCCACCAATTGGTTTATTTATCTCTATGAAATGAGAAAAAAAGGAACATCCTTTTATTTCAGCAGAATCTCACTCAGTTTTTCTTCATCAAAATCTAATATGATGGTGCCATTGATATCAAAAGTCGGGGTGATCTGAAAACCATTTCCCCAGGAACGCACCTGCCGGGCTGCCTTGAAATTGGTGGTGATATCAACCTCGGTATAAGGGATATTCTTCTCCTTTAACCACACTCTTGCTCTGCGGCAATCAGGGCACCACTGCGTGCAATACATTACCACTCCGCCCTGTGGCAGGCTTTCCTCCTCTTTCATGACATCTTTCTCTTTGAAAGCTTCAGGGATGATCTTGCGCAGCTCATCCAGCAAAACTTCATTGCTGGGCTGGTCGTCAATATCATGAATGTCAATGTAGCGGATGATCCCTGTTTTATCGATGATGAAGATGGCTCGTTCCGTGTAACCTTCTGATCGCAGTACCCCATATTTTTTTGCGACTTCGCCATGTGGCCAGAAGTCACTTAACAGTGGGTAAGTGATTCCGCCCAGGCTTTCTGCCCATGCCTTCAAGCATGATACGTGATCTACGCTTATGCCCAGAACCTGGACATTTAATCCCGCGAATGTGGGTAAAAGCACCTCATAAGACGGGATCTGCCCTGATCAAACCGGGGTCCATGCCAACGGGAAGAAAGCCATTACCACGGTTTTTCCACGCAAATCGCTCATGGTGAGGTCTTTATCCAGATGGCTGGGGAGGGTAAAATCAGGAGCATGTTGACCAACTTTAAGTTTCATGTGTACTCCTTGGTTTACAATATAGAGAATATTAAAACATGATATGGTTAATAAATTCATTATAGCAAAGGAAAGAATCGTATGTATAAGGTAGTTTTACTTCGACATGGCGAAAGCGAATGGAATAAAGCCAATCTGTTCACTGGCTGGACGGATGTTGATCTTTCAGAAAAAGGATTACAGGAGGCGCAACAAGCTGCCGCACTGTTAAAACAGGAAGGCTACACTTTCGATATCGCCTATACTTCTGTTTTGAAACGAGCCATCCGAACTTTATGGATTGTCATGGATGGGATGGACCTGATGTGGGTACCGGTTATCCGCTCCTGGCGTTTGAACGAACGCATGTACGGTGCGCTGCAAGGATTGAACAAAGCCCAGACCGCCGAGAAATATGGGGATGAACAGGTTCACTTGTGGCGTCGCAGCTACGATGTTCCCCCACCAGCATTGGAAAAGGATGATGAACGCTATCCTGGTAATGATCGCCGCTACGCAGATCTGGCAGAGCAGGATGTTCCCACGACGGAATGTCTGAAGGATACCGTGGAGCGCTTTTTACCCTACTGGAAAGACACCATTGCCCCCACCATCAAGGCTGGGAAACGTGTCATTATTGCTGCTCATGGGAACAGTTTGCGCGCACTGGTGAAATACCTCGATAATATTTCTGATGAGGAGATTCCGGGGTTGAATATTCCCACCGGCGTTCCTCTGGTTTATGAACTGGATGAAGACATGAAACCCATTAAACACTATTATCTGGGTGATCAGGATGCGGTCAATGCAGCTATAAATGCGGTTGCCAACCAGACCAAGAAGAAGTAGTTAATTCTTGATGATAAAAATGGGCGCTGAAAGGCGCTCATTTTTTTTGCATGCCAGAAATGTGTTTGTGAATCTCAAACCAGCATTTTTGCATTACACTATAAAAGAGAGGTTTTTTATGACCAGGATTGCATCAAACGTAACCCAAATATTGAAAGCTGTTCCACCCCATGTAACCGTACTAGCAGCAGCGAAGACCCAGTCCGCAAGCATGGTAATGGAAGCCTATCAAGCAGGGCTGCGTCACTTTGGGCATAATTATGTGCAGGAAGCGCTTCAAATGCTCCCTGCGGTAAATGCGGAAATCAAATGGCATATGATCGGTCATTTGCAGCGTAACAAAGCTAAACAGGCTCTGGATCTTTTTACTTTCATTGATTCGCTTGATTCTCTGCGTTTGGTAGATGAGCTTGAAAAGCAGGCGAGTATGATGAAAATTATTGTCCCTGTTATGATCGAAGTGAATATTGGTGAAGAGGAAGCCAAGACAGGCGTAGCGCCTGATGTGGCACTGCAGCTTGCTCAATCAGTCAGTTCTCTATCTCATTTACGGTTGGTGGGGGTTATGACTATGGGTCCTCGCTTTGGTGACCCGGAGGATTCGCGGATCTATTTTCGAAGAACACGGGCAATATTTGAAGCGATCCAGGCAATGCAGTTACCTAATGTGGTATTGAAATATCTTTCCATGGGGATGAGCAATGATTATCTGGTTGCCATTGAAGAAGGGGCAAATATGATTCGACTCGGCACAGCTATTTTTGGAGAAAGGTAGAACATCAATTCTCCAAACGGTTTTATTGAAATACGCCTTGATAGTTCTGCTGGTCTACTTTTTAAGCTGACGGTTTGTTCGAACTAATTTCCTCTCTTATATTTTTAATAAAATTCTTCACTGCAGAAAGTGAGCATTCTCACCGCTCTTCCATGTAAGGAATTTTCCAACAAATTGCTTCTGCAATGCAAGTAAATGGTTGTAATTTGGGCAATATGATAGAATTAGTCCGAATAACGTGATGTTTGACTGATATTTCAATTCAACCGACATTACCATATGGTCATTCCTGTATTATAATTTTGTGGGTTCCTTTCTATTTCAATTCCCTGAAAAATCTGGACGAACCCCACATAGATAGCTGAGATAATTGGCATGGATACAATTCATATTAAAGTCGAATTCTCCGGGCTCTCACGCATTTTGGCTGGTGCCAACGATATGCAGCTTTCTATTTCCCCGCACGAAACCTATACTGATGTGATCCGCCATGTTGCTGAGAAGTACCCTACTTTGATCGGTAATGTGATCGATAAAAATAAAAATTCCCTTTTTCCTTCCAATATTTTCAGCCGTGATGGGAAAACCGTGGTGCAACCTGAACAAATGAATGATATCCCGCGGGATGGAGAGACGCTGATACTGCTCTCGTTACTGGCGGGAGGGTAGGAAAATCATATAGGAGAGTGAAGTTTATGTACGGTTATCATGGCAAGATTCTGCATATTGACCTGAAAGAAAAGAAGACCTGGGTCGAACAAAAGCCAGAGGAATGGTATAAGAAATATATCGGTGGAGTTTCCATGGCAACTCGCCTGTGCTGGGAAAATATCCAGCCTGGTTGTGATCCCTATTCCCCCGAAAATCCAGTTTGTATTGCCAATGGTATTTTTGCCGGCACACCGGTTCCGGTGGGTGGAAAATATGGTTTGGCATCTAAATCTCCCATGACAGGTTTTATTGGGGATAGTTTATCCGGCAGTTGGTTTACGATCGCACTAAAGCGAGCTGGTTGGGATGGTATTGTGATCCATAATGCCAGCGATGAATGGGTCAATATCTTCGTTGATGATGATCGTATTGAGTTTCGGGATGCTTCCTCTTTGATGGGTTTGGGAACCTTTGAGACAGAAGAAGCGATCCGAGAACAATTACGTGATGACCAGGTGCGCTCGGCTACTATCGGACCATCCGGTGAGAACATGGTTCGTTTTGCCAACGTCACCAATGATGGGCGTCAGGCAGGGCGCACCGGGCATGGTGCAGTGTGGGGCTCCAAGAAGCTCAAAGCGGTCTCCATACGTGGCACGCATGGCATAGCAGTTGCTGACCCCGATACCTTGATGAAATTATCGTTTGACATCACCAAGGAAGCACAGGGTCCGCATACTTCGAAATACCGCATTTTGGGAACATCTACCAATGTGCTTAATATGAACAAGATCGGTCTGCTTCCTACTCGCAATTACCAGGAAGGCGTTTTTGAGGACGCTGAAATGGTCAGT
Organism: Anaerolineaceae bacterium; assembly: GCA_003446605.1. GTDB lineage: Bacteria > Chloroflexota > Anaerolineae > Anaerolineales > Anaerolineaceae > UBA4781. The sequence goes on along the minus strand of DMDF01000179.1, from coordinate 1,990 downwards.
GGCGAGTACTTGCATGAACACAATAAAGTTAAAACGATTGCTTGTGCACAGTGCCCGATTGCCTGTGAACAAATGTCAATGGCAAAAGGCGGACCGTATGAAGGCGCCATGACGGGAATTGAATACGAATGCTTGTTCGCCAATGGTCCAAACTTGGGAATCAATGACATGAACGCCATTATCAAATTGATTGATGTGGCTGACCGTTCTGGGATGGATGCCATGAGCATGGGCATCACCATTTCATGGGCGATGGAAACCTATGAAAAAGGTATCTTTAGCAAAGAAGATTTCAAGTGTGAGAGCCATCCGGATGGCTTTGATCTGTCTTTCGGGAATGGGCAATCGGCGGTCTATCTGGCGGAAATGATCCGTGATCGCGAAGGCATTGGGAAATTACTTTCAGAAGGCACTCGCATTGCCAGTAAGACGATTGATAAAGAACGCGGCACTGAGACCTATAAATGGGCGATGCAAGTTAAAGGGTTGGAACCGGCTGGTTATGATGCACGTGGGCTGAAGACATTTTCGTTGGGGTCGGCGGTAGGTACGCGCGGACCCTGCCATAATCGTTCAGCAGCTTATGACCCCGATATCAAAGGAGATGTAGACCGTTTCTCTGTGGATGATACGCGCGGTCGCTTGGCGATGGATACTGAGGAGTACGCTGCGGTCTACGATACTCTGCCGCTGTGTAAATTTATCCGCCGTTGTTTCACCGGTAAAGCTGATCGAGCTGGAGCGTGGCCGGCTATTGTGAGCCTGATCAACGCGACCACCGGTTGGGATCTCAAATATGAAGATATAGATATGATCGGTTCGCGCGCAGTCACCATGAAGAAAGCCTTCAATATTCGTGAGGGTTGGAAGCGTGCGGATGATACTTTACCGTGGCGTTGGATGCACGATCCCATGACCAAGGGACCTTCAGCGGGGCATGTCACCACTGACGAAGAATTGGAATACATGAAAGACCTGTATTATGAGGCAAAAGGTTGGACGAAAGAGGGACTGATTCCAAAAGCAAAATTGATTGAACTCGGTATGGAAGATGTAGCTGAGCAAATTGGTGTATAGGAGTAGCAGAGAAGATCATGACAACTTCAACTTCAAAGTATCAATATGTGGATTGTGACCCCGAAAAATGCATCGGTTGCCAGTTATGTGAATATGTATGCTCATACAATAAAACGGGAGAATATAACTCCTATCGCAGCCGCATTCGCACCGTGCGTGTAGATGAAGTGCTGATTACTGCCATTGCCTGCCGGACATGTGAGAATGCACCCTGTGTGCGCTCCTGCCCGCAGGATGCGCTGACACAGGATCCGCATACCGGCATCATCCATATTGATGCCAGTAAATGCGATGCGTGTGCTTGGTGTGTGGAAGCATGTGATTTTGGAGCCATCTCCATAAATCCAGCTAGCAAATTAGCCGAGATCTGTGACCAATGTGAAGACCTGGAAGAGGGTCCACAGTGTATCAAATGGTGCCCAAAGGAAGCGTTATTCATGACCACGCCAGAGCAGCGGGCACAAAAATCCCGACGTGAATTGATCAAAGAAGAGGTCATCGGCGTTAAAGCTGCTGGTTGATCGATCCATGCCTTCCCTGAATGCAACGGGAAGAGTACGCATTAAAGGAGCAAGATGGCGGAACAAAAACCAGAGGAAGAACTGAGAATTGGAGTGTATATTTGTCACTGCGGTAGCAACATCGCCGGGGTAATTGACCCCGCCGAAGTGGCAGAATGGGCTTCGACTTTACCCGGTGTTGTCCATGCAACGGATACTCTGTATGCTTGTGCGGATAGTGGGCAAACCCTCATTAAGGATGATATCAAGAAATACAATCTTAACCGTGTGGTTGTATCGGCTTGCTCGGTGCGTATGCACGAGAACACTTTCCGCGGGGCAGTTTCCGAAGCCGGTTTAAACCCATTCCTGATGGAGATGGCGAATATTCGCGAGCAGTGCACCTGGGCGCA